>DATDFM010000114.1:0-3201 GCA_036522635.1 Candidatus Udaeobacter sp.
GCCCTGGCTGGCTTCGCTGTGGCGCAAATGAGACCAGCGCTCGTTCGAGTGCTTACGCGAAGCTGATTTCGATATCGCGCACGCTGTTTTCTCGTCTCCTGCCCACTCCATAGCGTCGACAATTGACATGCGCGCTGGCTATCGACTAATCTAGCCGAAGCAGGCAAAATCGTTCGCGGGAAACGACTAAGGAGGACCGACAATGGCGATCGCAAGCGAACTGATTATTTCTTCGGATTCGCATGTCATGGAGCCCGTGGATCTATGGAAAAAAGGCGTGCCGGAACAATTTCGTGAAGCGGCACCGCTTTTTCCCCCTCATCAGGTAGGCGAAGGTTTTCAGCAGCATGCCGGCGGTTGGGATCCGCGCGCCCGCATCAAAGAAATGGAAACCGATGGGCTCAGTGCGGAAGTGCTCTATCCGACTCTGATGCTCGATCTCTTCGCGCTCGATGATGCCCGCCTCCAGGAGGCCTGTTTTCGCGTTTATAACGACTGGTTAATCGAGTACTGCAGCGTCAATACCGATCGACTGATCGGGATCCCCGCGATTCCAATGTATGACGTCGAGCAAGGCATCAAAGAGCTCGAACGCTGCCACAAAGCCGGTTTGAAGGGCGCGATCATCTGGCAGGCACCTCATCCAGATTTACCTTTCCGTTCCAGCCACTATGACAAATTTTGGTCAGCCTGCGAGGAACTTGACACGCCGGTGAGTCTCCACATACTGACCGGGCACAGCTACAACAAGGATAAAAACAGAAAGGGCGTCGAGCGCTACCGCGGCAGTGTCAATCTCAAGTTGATGGACATCGCCAATGGCCTCTTCGAGATTATTTTCTACGGCATTCTCGAGCGCCATCCCAAGCTCAAAGTGGTTTCGGTAGAAAACGAGAGCGGCTGGATGCCCTGGATGTTTCAGCAGTGGGATTATTATTACAATCGCTTCAAAAAGCAGAATCCGCCGCCGATCACGCGCGATCCGAGCAGCTTCGTCAAAGATCAGATTTATGCCTGTTTCTTCAACGATCACGTGTGCGGTGAAAATCTCAAGTTCTGGGGTCAAGACAACATCATGTGGTCGAACGATTTTCCGCACCCGAATTCCACCTGGCCCAACTCACTTAAGATCATCGAGCGCGACCTCGGCCATCTACCGCCGGAGATTCAGCGCAAAGTCGTGTCTGGCAACGTTTGCCGTCTGTACGATATCGACGCATCGAAGTTGCCGCGCGTGGAGAAACAAGCCGCCTAGACACCCGCATCCTTCAAACCACGAAGGGCACGAAGATGCGGAGGAAAGTCATTTCTCCGAACTTCGTGCCCTTCGTATCTTGGTGGTAAATTTAATGACCGGATATTCGCTGGAAAAATTTATCGAAGATTTGGATCGCATCACGCGAACCGAAACTTCGCAAGAAAAAATCGTCGGCGCCGCAAAACCTTTGCTCGAGCGGCTTGTCCGTCAACCCGACTGCCTCGACCCAAAATACAAAAAGCGCGGCACGACGGCGTATGGGCGGTACATGCTCCATCGCGCTCCTCGCTTCAACATCTCCTCGGTGGTTTGGGGACCGGGCGATAGCGCCAAGGCGCACAATCACGATACCTGGGGCATGGTCGGCGTCATTGAGAATGAAATTCAGGAGACGCGTTTTCGCAGAAAGGACGACGGCTCGCAAAGCAACCATGCCGATCTCGAAACCGTCGGAGTGTTACAAAACCAAGCGGGAATGGTTTCTTGTTTGATATCCCCGAACGACGATATCCACGAGATGAACAACGTCACCAGTCGCGATACCATCGAAATTCACGTGTACGGCAAAGATCTGACAGATATGCCCCGGCTGCGCTTCGATGTGGAAAACCAGACCGTCAAAACCTTCGCCAGCCCGAAGTACGACAACTGCTGAGCATTTTCAAAAAGCATTAGCGATCATTCCGAACCAGCTTGGTTTCCCAGTCCAAATAGCGTTGCATGTCTTCTTTGTCGCCCCGGATGGATGGCGACAACACCACATCGTTAGCCTCGACCAGGCGCGCATCGAGTCCAGTCTCAATAGGTAAACCGGCTGCCTTCCAAGCACGCACTCCACCGCTCAATACGGCAACGGCCATATAGCCGATCCGCTGCAGTGCAAGGGCGGCAAAGATCGACTGCATTCCGTCGATGCATGTGAGCACAATGCTCTGCCGCCGATCGGGAAAGCGACGGGGAATTTCAATTTCCAGCCAGCCACGGGAAATCCATTTCGCCCCTGGAATGTGCGCCGCTTCGAAATCCAGGCTGCTGCCAACATCGAGGATTAACGTTGTTGATTTCTGGGATTTACGTGCCAGCTCCTCCGGCTGGACTAAAGTCACATCCCGTTTCGCGGCTGCAAAACCCAGAGCTTCGTGTTGCGCTGCGCCGCGCGTGAGCTTTGCCCCGCTTTCCGACCAAGCGCGCAAGCCGCCCTGCAATACGAAAACATTCGGAAACCCCATTTGACGATACCAATAGGCTGCCATAACGGCACGGGGCGACTCATCACTGATGAAAAAAATCTCCGCATTCCTAACCGCGACAAAATCATCGGCACGCTGCACGGCTTGGCCGCCCGGCACATTCACCGAGCCGGCAATGTGCCCGGCTTCATACTCCGCTTCCGAGCGCACATCGATGCCGTAGCTCACTCTATCGGATTGGTTCGCCACGGCCGCGGCAAACTCTTCACACGAGACCCAGGCAATGTTCTCCTCTGCAGCGAGCGCAAGTGCTCGCGAAACGGCCGCCGCGCGACTCTGCCTTGCTGCCCGGCTTGTGCCTCGCGGCGGATTTTTTTCAAGCTCGAAGCCTGACAACACCCAACCCATCGTGCCGTTTTTGAGAGCGCGCACATTCGCCAGCCCGAGGCGGCGCAACGCAGCAGTCCCGATAATGCTCCGCGTCCGCCCGGCGCAATTTACGATCACTGGCGTATTCGATTGCTTCAGTTCATCGAGCCACAAAATGAGATCGCCGCCGGGAACGTTCACGGCGCCAGGAATACAGAATCGGCGATACTCTTCGGGAGAGCGCAGATCGAGAATCCGTAACGGCTCATCCTGATTTTTCAGCCGGTGCAGTTCATCGGCGGAAATCTCGGGAATATTTCGCTCATGGTGAATTTTCTCGCCAAATGCCTTGCTCGGCACATTGACACCGCTCACGATTGGCCG
>DATDFM010000115.1:0-5999 GCA_036522635.1 Candidatus Udaeobacter sp.
CTGGAGAAAGTCATCGCAGCGATCAATGAAGCCGATGTGTCGGAACAGGAGAAAAACGAAGCGAAATCTCTGCTGCGAAAACTCCTGGGTGGCAAGCAGCCGCCAAACAGTTAGGCGCTGGCGCCCGGTCCCTCGCCGCGAAATATATCACCGGACAAATTCGATGTATCCACGGGCGACAGGCGCGCCTGAGACAAGGCAGTGCAATTCTTAGCGGCGATTTATGAGGGTTTGCCCAATAATCGGCAAACCGCACTGACTGAAAGCGAACGGCTTAAGAACGCTCGATTAATGATTAGGTAATCGCAGTTGCGGGTATATAGTCGAAACAATCACGCAGCGTCAATCGATCGCGCAGGTGTGCGGCCCCTTCTCTCTGCACACAAAACCGCATCATGAATGATATCGCTGCTCATAAGGATGAGCTTCAAAAATTGCTCGGCGATTTGTCGAGCGACAGATTAGTCTCAAGAATAAGTTTCGTGGCGTTGGTGAACGCATATATCGCGCGGCTCGACGCAAACTGCCTGGACATCACCGGTTCGGTATCAATCCGCCGCCAGCGCAAACAGATGGAGAATCAACATCTGGAACCAACATCGACTCAAACCCGGATGCGTTACTACACGCAAGATACCACTTCAGAACAGCGCGTCGTGCTCTTCCACTCATTTGGCGCTGCGGCCCGCAAGCAAGCGCCCGCTGTCCGGCGGCAACTGCCGCGCGAGGAACGTTTCAGGTGCCTGCCACTTTTCCGGAACAACGGCCGCTGACCGATGTCGACTAGCACATGAACGCGATGATGGGAGTGGAAGAAATCAGCAAAAAGTTACGAACTGGAACGCCAAGCGCATAACCAAGCGCCCGCGGCAATTCTGAGTCAAACCTAAAGCTCTGTTCGGGCCGCTGTGAAACGATCGTTTGTGTTTCTCCCCGATTCGGGCGATACTGAGCGCTTATTGGATTACTCTGTTTTACTTCACTGCGCGGTAGATCGTCAGGTGAGCGTCGCTCATTGGTGGTTTGAAACCCGATTCCCGGGAACGGCTCTGTAGCTCGGTAGTTTTTCCAAATTCAAAACACAATGAAAATGTACGTAGGTAATCTCTCTTTTGAGACCACCGAGAACGATCTCCAGGATCTGTTCGAACAACATGGCACAGTTAACGAAGTCCATCTGATGATGGACCGGTTCACTGCCAAATCGCGCGGGTTCGCGTTCGTCACCATGAATGACAACACGCAAGCAGGTGCCGCCATGAGCGCGCTTAACGGCCGCGAAGTCAACGGCCGCACATTAACCGTCAACGAAGCGCGTCCACGCGAAGAGCGTCCCCGCCCTCGCAGCAATAGCGGTGGCAACCGCTCGTTTGCAGGTAAGCGCTGGTAGCACACAGAAGTCTTAGCTGAGAGTTGATAGCTGATAGCAGCAGAGGTCAGACGTCGGACTCAAAACTCGATGTTAGCCGGCCGCCATCAGCAGTCAGCCATTAGCAGAGAATGATTGTGAATTCTGAAAAAGCCATCGTGCTAGAGGGTACCATCATGATGGTGCTTCCGGGAACGATGTTCCGCGTCGCACTAGCAAACGAGCGTGTAGTTCTCGCGCACATTTCCGGAAAGATGCGCAAACGTTTTATTCGCCTTACGATTGGTGATCGAGTGAAAATGGAAATGTCGCCTTACGACACCGCCAAGGCGCGCATCGTTTATCGACTTTGATTTATGGCAACAAGATTCTTGTTCGATCCTCCGCGTCGGCCCAAACCAAAGGCCGGTCCTACCCTCAAAAGCTTGCTGGTGCGTTGTCCCTCAACGTCGAAGCTGACCGATACTGGGATGACCATCGAAGAAGAACGCTGGGCAACAGTCAAACTGAAAACACAACAGTTAAATTGTACGCACTGCGGCAGGGTTCATAACTGGACAAAGAACGACGTTATTCTGGGCCGGCCAACGTCCAGGAGTTGATGATCTCTATTTTCGCCGCGTGATTTTTCGGATTCCCATCGACCGCATCAACTGGACGACTAGCTCGTTCCTGATGGGTACGTTTGTTCTCACGCTCACCGCCGTGCCGCTGTACCTATGGTATTTCGGTGTTGATTGGTTCCAAGTCGCTGTGTTCGCGGTGTTATTGACCGCGACCGGCTTCAGTATCACGCTCGGTTATCATCGCTTATTTTCGCACATGACCTTTCGGGCCAGGCTGCCAGTGCGCCTGTTCATCCTCATTTTCGGCGCCGCAGCATTTGAGAATTCTGTCCTCATGTGGGCGAGCGACCATCGACGCCATCATAAGTATGTGGATCACGACGAAGATCCGTACGACATCACCAAAGGTTTTTTACACGCTCACATCGGCTGGCTATTGTTTAAGCTCTGGCCAGAACCCCCCCTCGATAATGTTGCAGATCTAAAGAAAGATCCCCTGATCGTGTGGCAAGATCGCCATATTCATCTCCTCGCAGTGATGGTCAGTTTCATCCTGCCAACAGTGGCTGGGTTGGTATGGGACGGCTGGGTCGGCGCGCTCGGAGGCTTTCTGATCGGCGGCGTTGCGAAAGTTGTCATGCTCCAACATTGTACTTTCCTGATTAACTCGGCTTGCCATACTCTCGGGCGTCAGCCGTATTCGACGCGCTGCAGCGCTCGCGACTCGCTTTTCATGGCGCTATTCACATTTGGCGAAGGCTACCACAATTATCATCACGAATTTCAGCACGACTATCGAAATGGCGTAAAGCCATGGCAATGGGACCCGACCAAATGGTTAATCTGGATTCTATCCAAGCTTCGATTAACGAGCGGTTTGCGACGAGTGCCACAGCAAACAATCGAGTCCACTCAGGCGCGGGTGCGGGATTTACGAAGTAAGGTCGCGAGTTGATCCGCATTCCCGCGAGGCGGGCACGATAGGTCGTCGAGAGCGGAAGCAGGTTGTTAGTCTCAGGATACTAAACTGAAAACGGCTCACATTTGTTGAAGAGACACTAACTCGGACGGCCTGATGACCTCGATCAACCGCGTTGCTTTCCTGGGAGATTACATGCCCAGGCAATGTGGCATTGCGACGTTTACCACCGACATCTGCGAAGCGGTTGCAGCCGAGTATCCAAAATGCGAATGCATCGTGGGAGCAGTGAACGATCAGCCCGAGGGCTACGACTATTCGGCGCGCATCCGTTTCGAAATCGATGAAAAGGAAATCGACTCATACCGGCGCGCGGCGGATTTCTTAAACATCAACAACGTCGAAGTCGTCTCAGTCCAGCACGAGTTTGGTATCTACGGCGGACCCGCTGGAAGTCACTTGTTAGCTTTACTGCGCGACCTGCACATGCCGGTGGTAACAACGCTGCACACTGTGCTGCGCGAACCTGACGAGTCGCAAAGATTCGTCATGGATCAGCTCAATGCGCTTTCGAATCGTTTTATCGTGATGGCTGAACGCGGCCGACGATTATTGAAGGAGGTTTACGGCGTTTCGCCCGAAAAGGTCGACCTTATCCCGCACGGCGTGCCTGACGTGCAGTTCATCGATCCGACTTTCCACAAGGATCAGTTCGGAGTCGAAGGCAAGACGATGCTGCTTACCTTTGGACTTCTCTCTCCTAACAAAGGCATCGAGTATGTGATTGAGGCCTTGCCGGCAATCCTCAAGAAGCACCCAAATGTCGTTTACATTGTCCTTGGCGCAACGCATCCCAATCTTCTTTCGCGAGAAGGTGAGACTTATCGGTTAAAGCTTGAGCGTCTGGCTGAAGACCAGGGCGTGACTGCCAACGTTATTTTTTATAATCGGTTCGTGACGCTGGAGGAGCTAACTGATTTTATCGGCGCAGCGGACATTTACGTCACTCCGTATCTTAACGAAGCGCAAATCACTTCCGGCACACTGGCTTATGCTTTCGGCGCAGGTAAGGCGGTGATTTCGACTCGTTATCTCTACGCACAGGAATTACTCGCGCAGGAGCGGGGCATTCTCGTCCCCTTTCGCGACAGTAACGCTATCGCCGAAGGAGTAACTCGACTTCTATCGGATCCCGCACTGATGTCACGAATGCGAAAACGTGCATGGAAACTCGGACGCGAAATGGTCTGGCCAGTAGTAGCCCGTCGTTACATGGAAAGCTTTCAGCGCGCGCGCGCGCGTTTGACTGCTCCACCACGCAAAGCTTTTGCCGTTCGAACTCTGGAGAATCGTCCCTATGAATTTCCGCCATTAAAACTCGATCATCTTTTTCGGATGACCGATAACACCGGAATTTTCCAGCACGCAATTTTCAATGTGCCGAATTACCGGGAAGGCTATTGCACCGACGACAATGCGCGCGCTTTTATTCTGACACTGCTGCTTCCGGAGATGACCAGTCGTGTTCAACGGGATGTGGAACAACTGACCAGCACTTATCTTTCCTTCCTCTGGGATGCATTCGACCAGAAAACAAAGCGCTTTCGGAATTTTATGAGCCATAGCCGGGAATGGCTGGAAAAGGTCGGTTCGGAGGATAGTCACGCTCGAGCGCTTTGGGCTGTAGGAACGGCGCTTGGACGATCAAAGAACGAAGGTCATCGCAATCTTTGCGCGCTTTTGTTCCAAGGGGGCTTGCCGGTCGTAGAGGAGTTCACTTCTCCCCGCGCCTGGGCCTTCGTCCTGCTCGCAATGCAGGAATATCTCCGCAGCTTCTCCGGTGACCGGTTGGTGAATCAGCTGCGTGACCTGCTGACCACTCGACTGCTCGAGTTATATCAAGCTAATAGTTCGGAAGAATGGCAATGGTTCGAGACAGTCGCCACCTACGACAATGCGAAGCTTTCGCATGCGATGATCCTGAGTGGTCACTGGACTTCGCGTGGTGAGGTATTCCAGGCAGGGTTGCAGTCGCTCCGTTGGCTGGTGGAAAATCAAAGAGCCAAGGCGGGACATTTCGCACCGATTGGTTCCAATGGTTTTTGGAAGCGCGGCGGCGAACGTGCGCGCTTCGATCAACAGCCGGTGGAGGCGTATGCTACCATATCGGCTTGTCTGGAGGCTTTTGCTCTCACGCATGACGAATACTGGAAGCGCGCGTCGCGGCGCTGTTTCGAGTGGTTCCTTGGTCGGAACGACCTCGGAGAATCGCTTTATGATTCCAGCACCGGAGGATGCCGTGACGCTTTGCATCAGGATCGCGTGAGCCAAAACCAAGGCGCTGAATCAAGTCTCGCGTTTTACTTATCTCTCGCGGAGATGACGCAGGCGGAAGCCGGGCCTCACTTGAAAATCCCGAGCCCCAAAGCCGGATGAAAGTTCATCCGACGGGCATTCTTCTTCGGCCGGACAACAAACGGGTAGTGGTGCGTCCGTTCGTCCCGATCAACCCAGTGCGCGTTGAGCACATCATATCGCGCGCGCTCGCACTAAGCGATCAGGAAACAGAGAAGCAGCTATCCTCAGTCAGAGCGGACTTCAGCGAGAGACATATCAATCTAAGTAAGAGTTGGCTTCGAAATTTCGAAAAAGTGCGAGGGAACGTCCAGGATAGCGAAACGATTTCCGAAGAACGCAGGCTATTTATCGGTGCGCTCTTCTCCGGTGAGTATGCACTGGAATCGGCAGCCTTGTTCAACCCTTCGATTGTGCCGCATCCCGACCAGACTGGTGTGGGTCAGGGTGATCTTCGTTTTATTCTGAGCCTGCGCTCCACCGGTGAAGGGCATGTCTCGTCGATCCAGTTTCGAACCGGAGTTATTCATCGTGACTATTCGATAGAGATCGATAAGCCAACGCCTTTTGTAACATTGCCCGAGCTTAATCCGAATCCTACCTATCATAAGCGCGTGTTCCTGGAAAAACTGAGGGAGATGGGACTCGAGAATGATTGGGCCGCCTCGGTCATGAGTCGATTAGGTAAGACATTCCTCCTCGATGAGTTGGATAACTCCATCCAGCTGGCAGCGTCCGATGAAGCTTCTGCACAAACGCGCGACGTGCCTCGAACCTTGGAGTGCATGCA
>DATDFM010000116.1:0-9974 GCA_036522635.1 Candidatus Udaeobacter sp.
GCTGAAGTGACGGCAATTTCGGAGTTTTGAAACATGCCGCTCCTACGGAGCTTCGGCTATGCGTGCTTAACGAGACTATAGACATTGCGCTCCCAACGGAGCTACACGTCTCGCAGGCAATGAAATGAGCTCAGCAGGGTGTGAGTACAGCACTCGCGCGCGGATCCGGCTAAAGCGCCGTAATAGACGTTACGGTCCTAGCGGAGCTACATGACTCGCAATACAGCAGACTCGGCCGGAGCTGAGCGCGAGCGCTCGCGTGCGATCCGATCAAGCTTTGTACGTAGACATTGCGCTCTTGACGGAGCTACGCCTCTTTCCTGGGAATGTAATAAGCTCAGTAACATGTGACTACAGTGCTCGCACGCGGATCCGATTAAGCGCGTATGTAGACATTGCTCTTCTAACGGAGCCACACCATTCGCATGGCAATGCAATAATCTCAGCAGCGTGTGAGTACAGTGCTCGGGCGTGGATTCGGTTAAGCGCCGTAGGCGCGGCATGTCTATAGCAAAGAGATGGGAATTGCCCGAAGCTCCGTAGGAGCGGCATGTTTAAACGAGGGATCATTTCGTCGGTTTGAAAATATAACGCCGATCAAACGGGACGCGGTGCCGCTCGAGAAATCCGACGTATTCTTCCTGAAAGGATTTTCGACGGTGGCGCGTCGGCTGATTCTGGATGTAATTCGCTACACGACTCACATGCGAATGCGAAACAGAAAACGCGCCGAAGCCTTCTTGCCAAGAGAATCGGCATCCCATCCACTTCTGCTCGTTAATGTGATTGGTCGAACCAGTTTTGATGTCACCGATCAGATTCGATGGCGCGATGTTTGGTTTCAGACCGAGCAGCAGGTGCGTGTGATCCGGCATGCAAAAGATCGCAATTAACTTCTGGTCCTTTCGCGTCACGATCCCCGTGATGTACTTTTGCAACTCTTCGCGACGCTTCGAAGAAATCAGGCAGGCGCGAGCGGAGACCGCGAAGACAATGTGCAGATAAATCTGTGTATACGTATTTGCCATTCACCAGTTTCACATGTCGCTCCGATGGAGCTCAATAGCGTTCTCGATGCAGGTGTTATCGACATGCCGCTGCTACGGAGCTGATGGAAATCTCAGCGAGAGGTCTATCGACATGCCGCTCCTACGGAGCTGATGGGATCTTAGCAGGAGGTTTATCGACATGCCGCTCCCACGGAGCTGATGGAAATCTCAGCGAGAGGTCTATCGACATGGCGCTCCCACGGAGCTGATGGAAATCTCAGCGAGGGGTCTGTCGACATGCCGCTGCTACGGAGCTGATGGAAATCTTAGCGAGAGGTCTATCGACATGCCGCTCCTACGGAGCTGATGGGAATCTTAGCAGGAGGTGTATCGACATGCCGCTCTTATGGAGCTGATGGGAATCTCAGGACGTCTATAAACATGCCGCGCCTCTAGCGCTGGTTCTGCGCTCCGCGCCGGTTCCCAAATTTCTCGATTGCGTGAAATCGTTTTTGTCGGCAGGCTGATTGCTGAACTGCCGCCCCATGGAGCGCCTTGCCTCAGCATCCCAGCCAAAGCACACAAACATTGGCGTGGTTGGGCTTGGAATCATCGGTCGCGGAATTGCTGGACACCTTCGCGGTAAAGGATTTTCGGTCTTTGTTTGGAATCGATCGCCGCGTCCTGTTCCAAATTTTGTCGGTTCACCGGGGGAACTGGCCGGGTTGTGTAATTACATCCAGATTTTCGTGTCTGATGACGACGCACTCCTGCAGAGCGTTGAGCAGTTGAGTGAAAAGCTCACGGCACGTCACATCGTCTTTGCGCATTCCACTGTATCGCCGGATTCGATGCGGGCGGCCGCCGACATTGTCGAACGGCGTGGCGCGCGGTTCGTTGAAGCTTGCTTCACCGGTAGCAAAGGCGCAGCAGAAAAAGGCGAGCTAGTTTACTACATTGGCGGAACAGACGAAGCGCTGCGTGAAGGCCGTCCGATTCTTGAGGCCAGCAGCAAAGAGATCGTGCATATCGGGCCAGTGGGCCAGGCCAGTGCTATCAAGGTTGCGACCAATATGATTACCGCTGCAAGCATTCAGGCTTCAGCCGAGGCTCTGGCCCTCGTGCAGGCGCAGGGAGTACCGTTGGAAAAATTCGTCGAGGCCATGCGGGTCAATGCGAGTTACTCCGGCACGTTGGCGATGAAGCTCCCCAAAATGCTGGCACGCGATTTTGCTCCGCACTTTTCAGTTAAACACATGTTAAAAGACATGCAGATCGCCAACCAAATAGCCTTGTCGCACTATCTGGACCTCGGTGTCACCGCTGCAGCGCGCAATCAGTTGTTCGAGCAAATGCAGTGGGGCCATGGCGACAACGATTATTCCGCTGTGCTGCGTAAGTATCTGCAGGAGCCAACTCAAGACTATTCTGAAGAGGCACAAATCCAGGAAACGTCAGAGCAGTCGGAGCTTGAAGAACCAGTTACTGCTTCGACACAAGCGGAGACACAAACCGTCGAACCCCAAGAAGCAGATCTCGTTGGTTCCCCGGAGCGCGTGCTCAGCTTCAGCGGAACGATGAACGCGCCGGCTCCTGCTGCGACTCCGTTGCGCCGTGGTTTTATCAAACAGTTGCTAAGCCGTTTTTCATCCGGAGAGGAATGACGCAGCGCTCACGAACGGAGCGCGCTTTTCTCGACCTCTCGGCGCGCGCAAAACTTCGCGTGACCGGAACTGACCGGTTTCGATTTTTGAATGGGCAAATCACAAACGATTTGCGCAAGGCGAGCGAAACGAACGCCATAGAAGCTTGCGTTCTCAATGCCAAAGGCAAAATAAACGCCCACATTTTCGTCGCTGCGCTTGGCGAAACCTTCCTCATTGATGCCGAGCGAGAGCTTGGTGAGATGCTGCGGGCACGCTTGGAGCGCTACGTCATTGCCGACGATGTCCAGATTGAGGAGATCACGGACGAATTCGCCCTGTTTCACGTTTTCACAGAGGAGCCGCCGCCATCGATTTCTGGCCGGATCGTCTCGGCGCGGCGTTTTATCACGCCAGGTTGGGACATTTGGAGCGACTCGGCACGGCACGATTCAGTCCGGGACGAATTACTCTCGACATATCTGTCCATCGATTCCGCAGCTGCGAATGTGATGCGAATCGAACAAGGCCTGCCGCGTTGGGGGGCCGAACTTACCGACGAAATAATCCCGATCGAAGCAAATCTGGAAGAACGCGCGATCGATTATCAAAAAGGCTGTTACATCGGGCAGGAGGTGATTTCGCGAATCAAGATGTCCGGACAAACAAATAAACGATTATGCGGATTAATTTCGGTGAACGATACGCCGCTCGAGCCTGGAATGAAACTCTTCGCTCCGTCAGCATCTGGAAAAGAAGCCGGCTGGATCACCAGCGCCAGCCACGGCCAACGGGGAGAGATCGCACTTGGGTACGTGAAACGTGGTTTCAACAATCCTGGCACGAATTTGAATGCACTCTCTTCGGATGCGGCAATTCCGGTCGAAGTGGTTTCGCTTCCGTTTCGATAAAAAATTCCGGAGTTTTCAGAATTCTTCTGGCAATTTCACGAGCGAACGGGCAATGAAATTGGAAAAAGAAATTTTGTTTTGCCCTTCGCCTGTGCATTTATAGAATCTTCGTTGCTCTCGAGGCAACGATTAACCTTAACCACTTGCAGCGTCTGAACGAAGCACATCCTGACCACAGTTTTTATTCATGGTTAGTTCGCCACGGGACGAATTCGACGTGGCGGACTTGGCGGCTGCGCAGCATCGGCGCGGGGGCCGTATAGGACCATGGCCAATTTCTTTCCACGCTGGTCGAATTGGTTGCCGATCAAAATGATCGTCTGCGTGATTGTGCTCGCTGGTGGATTGACCGCAGCCACGTGGTATTACGGCACACCGAAGTACACAAAGGTCGGATACCAGCCGACCCAACCTGTGCCGTTCCCGCACGACATTCACGTCACACAGTTGGGAATGGATTGCCGATATTGTCACAGTTTCGTCGAAGTAGCCGCGCAATCCAACGTGCCCAACACGGCTACCTGCATGAACTGCCACACGCAGGTGGCGAAAGACAATCCCAAGCTGCAACCGGTGCAGGAGAGCTGGAAAAGCGGTCAGCCGGTCGAATGGGTCTGGCTCTATCGCACGGTCGATTACGTTTATTACAATCATTCTGCGCATGTGAACCGCGGCATCAGCTGTTTCAGTTGCCACGGCCCGGTCAACCACATGTCGACGGTTTACATCGCACAACCTCACAGCATGGCGTGGTGCCTGAACTGCCATCGGCATCCGGAGAATTATCTGCGGCCGGACGATCAGGTTTTTAATCTCGATTGGAAACCTGAAGACGTTAAGCCAGCGGCGTTTGTCGCAAAGTACGGTCAGCCTGGTGATGCGCGTGAAGATTTTTCAAAGAAAAAGCAGCTCACCCAAGCCGAGATTGGCCAGACGTTGAAAGAGCGCTGGAAGATCACTCCGCCAACTAATTGTCAGGGATGCCACCGATGAAACGCGTTTTCCATCATCCGCCCGAACCATCGAACGGCACAAAATACTGGCGTAGTATCGGCGAGCTGAATGGCACCCCCGAGTTTCAGCAATGGTTGGAGCGCGAATTTCCTGCGGGCGCCGCGGAACTGAATGGCGACGAATGGTCGCGGCGCGATTTTGTGAAATTGATGGGCGCCTCAATGGCACTGGCAGGGGTCGGCCTAACGAGTTGTCGTCGCCCCGAATTGCATCTCGTGCCCTTTACGAAAAATGTGGAATGGACGATCCCGGGGAAATTTCTCTACTATTCGACTGCGATGCCGCGACGCGGCGGTGCAATTCCGCTAATCGCAACAACGGTTGATGGCCGCCCGATCAAGCTCGAGGGCAATCCGCTGCACCCCGCCAGCGGCGGCACCACGGACACGTTCGTCCAGGCGTCAATTCTCGATCTTTACGATCCGACCCGCTCGAAACGTTTTGTACAGAAGGGGAAAGCCAGTTCCCGCGAACAATTTGAGAAGTTCCTCGGAGACTTTGGAAAAAACATCCTGAATGACCATGGCGACGGTCTCGCCTTTCTGGTCGAGGAAACGAATTCGCCCACCCGAGAGCGCCTTCGCACGGAGTTGGAGAAAAAATTCCCCGGAATGCGGTGGTGCGTCTATGAACCGCGCCTTGGTCAGGACGCAAACGTCGCGATGCAAACAGCTTTCGGTCCAAACGCAAAGGTTTTGCCGAAACTGGATCGCGCCGACGTGATTCTTGCGTTGGACAGTGATTTTCTCGATTGCGGCCAGGGCGACCTGGAAACAACGCGCGGGTTCACTTCGCGCCGCCGCGTGAGCGCGCCGAAGGACAGCATGAACCGCCTCTATGTGGTCGAACATCGTTTCAGTCTTACCGGCGCGATGGCGGATCATCGGCTCCGTTGTCCGGCCAGTCAGATTCCCGCATTCGCCTACGCGCTGGCGGGGAAAATTTTTGCGGGAACGAATGACTCTGGTCTGGGTTCTTTGCTTGCAAACTCGCAAGCCGGGACAAACGCGTTCGACCAGCAATGGATTGATGGGGTTGCCGCTGATTTAATGGCAAAACCAGGAGCGAGTTTGGTACTCGCTGGCCCAACGCAGCCTGTCGCGGTGCAGATGCTTGTTTATGCAATCAATGCTGCGCTAAAAAATATCGGTCAGACGCTCACGGTGCGTCAGGTTCCGCGGAACCCGAAGACAATCGACATTGCTCAGCTTGCAACGGACATAAACGAGGGTCGCGTCAAACAGCTGTTCATTTTCGGCGGCGATCCCGTGTATAACGCGCCGCGCGGATTGGTCGAAGATCCGCAAACAAAATTGCCGCTCGATTGGGGAGAATTGCAAAAGAAAGTCCCGAACATTGTGCGGCTTGGTTATCACGAAGACGCGACAAGCGCGCTGAGCCAGTGGCACATTCCGCTTGCTCATTATCTCGAGTCATGGGGGGACGCGCTTACTGCCGGGGGCGATTATTTGTCGATTCAACCGATGATCCTGCCGCTTTTTGGCGGACTAAGTGAAATCGAGCTGATGAACATGCTGCTTGGCGGCCCGAAAAGCGAAGGCCCCGAGTTGATACAGCAGACTTTTCGCCTAACGAATCCGCCTGGTGATTTTGAAACCGCCTGGTCGCAGTTTCTGCACGATGGTTCTGCTGCGCATATTAAGAGCGCCGATCAGCCGGCCGCATTCAACCCCGGCGCAGCCGCAACTCAACCGCGCGATTCGGTGTCGCTTCCGCCGCCGCCCGCCCCGGAATCGCCGGAGATTGTATTGACCGGCAGCTATGGAATGGATGACGGCCGCTACGCAAACAACGGCTGGCTGCAGGAATTACCGGACCCGGTCACGAAACTGAGTTGGGACAATGCAGCATTGATCAGTCCTGCGTACGCGAAAACGCTCGGTGTCGAAACAGGCGATTTGTTGCAGCTCACGATCAATGAAAAGAGAGCCGGCGGAACGGCCGTGAAACGGGAACTGGTCATTGCGGCGTGCGTGTCCCCTGGCCATGCCGACAATTCGGTCAGCGTCGCGCTTGGTTGGGGCCGCAAAATGCCGCAGTTCGTGGAGCTTCCATATTCAGGCGGCGATCTAAAGGAGAGGATGGGTCTGACAGAGCAGGCGGGGTTCAATGGCTATTTCTTACGAACAGCAGCGAGTCCGTATGTTGCTGTTGCTGGCGCCAACGGCATTGAGAGCGTGCAGGTGACCAAACTCGGCCGCCATTACCCGTTCTCAATTACACAAGAACATTTCAGCATCGAAGGCCGCGGCCTTATTCGTGAAGGGACGCTGGAGGGTTATCGCAAAAATAACGATTTCGCGAGAGAGGTTCCGGGCGCGGAAGAAATGCCGCATCCGCCGCCGAGTCTCTATACCCATCCGCCGTTAGACGCCCCGCAGCAGTGGGGAATGAGCATTGACTTGAATGTATGCACCGGCTGCAACGCCTGCGTGATCGCCTGCCAGGCGGAAAACAACATCCCGGTTGTCGGAAAACTACAAGTCTCGCATGGCCGCATCATGCACTGGCTCCGAATTGATCGTTACTACGCGAGTCGCGAGCCGTTCAACCAGGACCATGGCGATTGGCCTGAGCATCCCGAAATGGTGTTTCAGCCGATGCCCTGTCAGCATTGCGAGAATGCTCCATGTGAAACGGTCTGTCCGGTCAACGCGACCGTTCACAGCGAGGACGGGCTCAATGTAATGGCTTATAACCGCTGCGTCGGCACACGATTTTGCTCGAATAACTGTCCGTACAAAGTGCGGCGGTTTAATTTTTTCGATTATACCCAGCGACCTGTTGGTAAGAGAAAGGTCATCGGTGCCTTGAGTGTGTTTGAAGAATACTTTGCGCCGCTCACTACGAAGGGCGCGCCGGACACGGTAAAGATGCAGAAGAATCCTAACGTGACTGTGCGTATGCGAGGCGTGATGGAGAAATGCACCTATTGCGTTCAACGCATCGAGGAGGCGAAAATCGCCGCGATAGCGCGCGCAAGCGCTTCGCCAGACAAGCTCATCCCGCGCGATTCGTTTACCACTGCCTGCGCGCAAGCCTGTCCAAATGACGCGATCGTTTTCGGCAATATCAAGGACCCGGGTAGCCGCGTCTCAAAGATGAAGAAGCAGGATCGCAATTACCGGATCCTCGAATATTTAAACGTGATACCGCGGACGAGTTATCTCGCCCGTCTTCGAAATCCAAATCCGAAAATGCCTGACGCGAAAGATGTCGGCATCGCGAGTCACGTCGAATCATTCCCGGAGTAGCGCTTTAATATGGACGGAGCACCAGTAGCAACACCGGAAGTCGAGGAGGCAAGACACCGAATTGCGCATGTCCCGCTGGTCCTGAACCGGCGGAATTTTAACTGGCTCACACAGCGCATTTCCGGCGTTGTCGAGCAACCCGCACCGCGGTGGTGGTGGGTGTGTTTCATGACTACCGCCAGCATTGCAACGTTTGGAATTTTTTGCATTGGCTACCTGATTTCTACCGGCGTTGGCACATGGGGCAATAACATCCCGAATGGCTGGGCCTGGGAGATCACGAATTTCGTTTTCTGGATCGGTATCGGACACGCCGGCACTCTGATCTCCGCGATCTTGTTCTTGCTTCGTCAAAAATGGCGTACTTCCATCAACCGCTCCGCGGAGGCAATGACGCTTTTCGCAGTAATGTGCGCTGCGATTTATCCCGGCATTCACGTCGGCCGGTTTTGGATGGCGTGGTATTTGGCGCCGGTGCCTAACAACTGGGCAATCTGGCAGAATTTCCGCAGCGCGTTGATGTGGGATGTGTTCGCGGTGTCGACGTATTTCACTGTCTCGGTCCTGTTCTGGTACACCGGTTTGGTTCCGGATTTGGCGAGCTTGCGAGATCGAGCGACTACACGGGTCCGAAAATTCCTGTTCGGAGTTTTCGCTCTTGGCTGGCGCGGCTCCAACCGCAATTGGCGACACTACGAAATGGCGTACCTGCTCCTGGCAGGTCTCTCTACGCCACTCGTTCTGTCAGTGCACAGCGTCGTATCCTTCGACTTCGCCTCGACGGTTTTGCCGACGTGGCATACGACAATTTTCCCGCCTTACTTCGTTGCCGGCGCAATCTTCGGCGGATTCGCAATGGTGCTGACGCTGTTGTTGCCCGCGCGCGCCATTTTCAAATTGCAGGACGTGATAACGGACCAGCACGTCGACAAAATGGCGAAGATCATTTTGTTAACGGGCTCATTCGTTGCCTACGCGTACAGCATGGAATTCTTTATTGCCTGGTATAGCGGCGATCATTACGAGCGGTTCGCGTTTTGGAACCGCATTTTCGGCCCTTACTGGTGGTACTGGTGGTTTGGAATGCTCTTTTGCAATTGCCTGTCGCCGCAGCTGTTTTGGTTCCGCTGGTGCCGTCGCAACGTCCTGGTCGTTTTTTTCGTGGCGATGTGCGTTAACGCCGGCATGTGGTTCGAGCGTTTTATCATCATTGTGGGCGGGTTGCATCGGGATTTTCTGCCGTCCTCCTGGCGGATGTTCCATCCCACCTGGGTAGACATCTGGACGTACATCGGCACGCTTGGAATTTTCACTTCGCTCTTCCTTTTATTCATCCGTTTCCTTCCGATGATCGCGATGTCGGAAGTGAAGACAGCCACACCTGAAGCGGACCCGCATTACGATCTGCCTCCCGAGTCAATTCCTGCCGGAGGGAAGCGTAACCGATGATTACCACTCCATACGGTCACAAAGTTTATGCCATGGCAGCCGAATACCCGAGCGCTGCTGCACTTTACGACGCGGCAAAGCGCGTGCGCGATGCCGGGTTCCGTCGGTGGGACGTGTACTCGCCGTTTCCAATTCACGGGATGGATGAAGCGATGGGGATTGGCAAATCGTGGCTGAGCGCCTGGGTTCTATTTGGCGGAATTTCCGGATTTCTCACCGCGATAATTGTCGAATTTGGCCCATCATCATTTCTCTATCCCCTCGATGTGCACGGGAAGCCAAAAAATTTCTTCACCGTTCCAGCATTCTTCCCAATCATGTTTGAGCTCACGATCCTTTTCTCCGCGTTCGCGGCATTCTTTGCGTGGCAAGGCATGAATCGTTTACCGCGTTGGAATCATCCGATGTTCAACTGGGAACGGTTCAGCCGCGTGACGAATGACGGGTTTTTCCTGGCAATCGAAGCCCGTGACCCGCGCTTCACAGAAAACGGCGTCTACGACCTGCTCGAAGAAACCGGTGGGAAGCATATCACCGTCGTGCACGAGGACTAAACATGCTCCGCGGATTCTTTGTTATTTTTATCCTCTGCATGATCGCGATGGTCGCCGTCCTGGGATTTCGCGGACAGAAAGGCACACAGCCGCCATTTGAAGTCTTCCCCGATATGGTGCGACAACCCAAAGTGCGCGC
>DATDFM010000117.1:0-15545 GCA_036522635.1 Candidatus Udaeobacter sp.
ACCGTTTGCCGTCACTTTCACTTTCCCACCGGCCGCGCTCACCTCGACAGTCTTCTGCTCCAGCTCGGCCTGAGTCCTGGCCATTTGCTCCTGCATCTTCTGCGCCTGCTTCATCAATTTGTTTAGGTTCATACAATTAAACGGTTGTCACGCGGAGCGGAACGAAGTGGCAACATCTCTGGATTTCCAGAGAAGCTCAGATTTTTGATTCGCTGACTTCCCATTCGCTTAACCTTCGGTCTTCCCGTCTATGTCGCGGGTTCCCCAGCCGCTCCATTCTCGACTTCGCTCCGAATGACAGGGGCACGTAGCATAAAAATCAAGACCTTACTCGTGCGTTGAACAACTCGATAGCTTCCTGGATTAACGGTTCGTTTTTAAAATCGTGAGAAGGCGACTCTTCCGCAGCTATTGCGGTCTTCGAAGCGAGTTCCTCGTTCACGCTTAACTTCAAAATCCAATCCTTCCCGGTGATTTCATTGAGCAGCGTCTCGATGAACTTGCGATTTGCTTGCGTGCCCAAAATATCCATCGTCGCCTTATCGTCAGGCGCGAAGCCGAGCTTAAAATTCCGTCCTTCGATTCCAAGAACGTGAGCTGCTGAAGCCGAGTTTCGCACAAAAGCCTTCTGTGTCGGAATCCTGGCAAGAACGGCTTGCCAAATCTTTTCGGAATCCACTGCGGAATCGACACTCGGCGCTTTGTCCTCCTTGCGTGTCGTGCTGCTATGGCCCGGAGCGGTGACCCCGTCTGTTTGTGTCATCGGTTTCGTCTCACCGCGGTCATCGGTCCCTGCTGAAGCTTCACCGGACGGGTTGCGCATCGCCGCAGGTTTCTTGTCTCGCGCGCCGCCCGCGCCGGGCTTACCCGCCGCAGGCTCGGCGAAGGCGTGCGGCCGCTCTTTACCGCCGTCGCGAAGCTCGCCTAATTTTTCGATCACTTCATCGAGGGTCGCTTGTCCGAGACTCTGGATCGCCTTGATAATCGCAACTTCGAAATGGAGCTTCTTGTTAGGCGCCCATTTCATCCGGCCTTCAGCTGCGGCGAATTGATCGATCAACTCGAGCAAACGAACGATGGAAATCAGCTCCGCGTGTGCAGTCAGCGATTTTTGTACCTCAGGATCAACGTCTTCATCCAAAGCATCGGGTTTGGCTTTGAAAACCAGCAGATCACGCAGATACGCAATCAAGTCAGCCATGAGCCGCATCATATCCTTGCCGGCTTCGCTTTGCTCATTGAGCAGATCGATCGCTTCCGGTGTTTCGCCTCGCAAAATTTGCCCTGTTAAATCGCTTACCGTTTGTTCGCTGGTGAAACCGAAAACATTGAGGACATCGCGCTCGGCAATTTTTTCTCCGCAAAAGGCAACGAGCTGGTCGAGCATGGACTCCGCATCGCGCAGGCCGCCTTCTGCGCCGCGCGCGATTGCGTGCGCGGCCGCAGGTTGCAGGGTGATCTTTTCTTGTTTCGCGATGAATTGCAGATGCTGCGCGATCAGATTTGCCGGGATGCGATGCAGATCAAATCGCTGGCAACGGCTGAGGATTGTCGCCAGAACTTTCTGTGGCTCGGTCGTAGCGAAAATAAATTTCACGTGCTCTGGCGGCTCTTCCAGTGTCTTCAAAAGTGCGTTGAACGCGGCCGACGAAAGCATGTGCACCTCGTCGATGAGGTAGATCTTGTAACGGCCTTTGGCTGGCGCATACCGAACGTTATCGCGCAACTGACGCACATCCTCGACACTGTTGTTGCTTGCGCCGTCGATTTCGATCACATCAAGGCTGTTGCCCCCGGCGATCTCGCGGCAGTTATCGCACACACCGCACGGCGTAACCGTCGGGCCATTGATGCAGTTGAGGGACTTTGCCAGGATTCGTGCCGTCGATGTTTTGCCAACGCCGCGCGGGCCGACAAAGAGATATGCATGCGCGAGCCGGTTTTGCGCCACCGCATTTTTCAATGTCCGCGAGACATGGGTCTGGCCGACCAGGTCGTCAAATGTCTGGGGACGATACTTTCTGGCGAAAACTTCGTAACTCACTTGGTCAAATGTAGAAGTGTTCTCAAAAATGTCACTCCGAGCGAGGCGAAGAATCTCTGATTTCTTCCCGTACAAAATGAAATGCGAGATGTTTGAAAGCCTCGGCTCATGCTTTGCATTCGTTGCAGCGCGTCGCTCAACGTGACAGTCCCGTTAAGAATAAGCAAAGAAGCCCCGCCGGTTTCCCGACGGGGCTCTTTGTCAAAATGCCCGAATTATCGGATCATTTTCATGCAACAAGCGCCAGGGCAGCAGGCACCGCCAGCGCAGCAGCCTTCGTCACCGGACGAGATCGTCGTCGCGGCCGTCAGCGTCATAATTGCTGCAATTAAGAGTAGATATTTCATGGTTCTCTCCTGTTGAGATTTCGTGAACCTTCGGCTGTGTAAAGAACGCACACTGCGCGCGTGTTTTACACCCAGCCCAACGCTGTGGAGGAGAACTAAACCCGCGGCGGCGGAGTTGGCGGCTCTTCGATTCGCGTGGACGCGATTGCGTCGTCAATGGCGAAAGTGTGGCCGTCTAAACGCGGAGCAGGAAACTTGTCCGACATGGGGCAGAATAGAATCAGTATCGAACATGAAACTGTGCAACAGCTGTCGGGCTGCGATTCGTGTCGGCAGGGCTGATCGCGCGACGTCTGCTCGTGGGGCATCTTGCACCCTGATGTTTTGGAGCAGCAATCAGAGGCTTTTGTTGCTGTGATCACGTTGGGTTTGGCAACTTGAGGACAGAGAAAGGTGAACAGACAGACGATCAACAAAGCACTCAAGCCGGCTCTGCGCATGATCTTCCAGTTTAACTTCGGTCTGATTCAGATCAAAGGATCCTTTTCGCTTTCGATGGATTGGGTTAGATGAACGTTCGCCAATGCAAAAGCGTACCCTGGCTCTTCTGACTCTGACGGTTTTGTGCGGATTCGAGCTTTCCGGACGCGAGCCGATTAAATCATTGCCGCAGGTAAAGCAGCCGAGGGAGGTCAAAGTTATTCGCGCACGCGATCTTGGTGTGCCTTTCGATGGCACGCCGGGAAAACTGAACTCGATCACCGATGTCCCCGGCGTGGAGGTCGGCTACACGACGTTGATTAGCGGGGACGGAAAGCTGGAAGTCGGCAAAGGCCCGGTGCGCACCGGCGTTACCGCAATCATTCCGCGTGGCCACGATTCAATCAACGACCCCGTTTATGCCGGCTATTTCAGCCAGAATGGGAACGGCGAAATGACCGGCACAGCATGGCTGGACGAAAGCGGATTTTTAGAAGGACCAATCCTAATTACGAACACGCACAGCGTCGGTGTCGTGCGCGACGCCGTAATTGCGTGGCGAATCAAACACGGCGCGCCCGACACCACCGGGTACTGGTGGAGTTTACCCGTCGTTGCCGAAACGTGGGATGGATGGCTGAATGACATCAACGGTTTTCACGTGAAACCGGACGACGTGTTTCACGCGCTGGACAGTGCGCATAATGGCGTGATCGAAGAGGGGAGTGTCGGCGGCGGAACCGGCATGATCTGTTACGAGTTCAAGGGCGGAAACGGGACTGCCTCACGCCAGATCACCATTCGTCCGGCAGGCGCCGCAAAAGATGCTCCGCCGCGAGCCTTTGTTGTAGGCGTTTTTCTTCAGGCGAACTTCGGCCGGCGGTCGCAGCTAACGATCGAGGGCGTACCAATCGGCAAAGAGATTCCCGGTGAAGTTTACAAAGAAGAGAGCGGCTCGTGTATCGCTGTTGTTGCAACTGATGCACCACTGCTTCCTGGCCAATTGAAAAGGCTCGCGAGGCGTGTGTCTCTTGGGCTTGCGCGAACCGGAACAATTTCGGGAAACGGCTCCGGCGATTTGTTCATCGCGTTTTCGACGGCGAACCCAAACGTCACGAATCCAGATCAAGTGACGCATACAGTTGAGACAATTCCGAATGATTTGATGGATCCGATTTTTGCGGGCGTGGTCCAGGCAACAGAGGAAGCGGTCGTCAACGCATTGGTGGACAACCATTCGATGACCGGCCGCGATAATCACCATGTGGAAGCGCTCCCGCACGACCGCCTGCGCGAGCTTATGAAGCCCTCCCGCTGAGCGCGATATTTTATCTCGCTACTGTAGCCACCGCCCTGTGCGCGATCGCCTATTCGAGCAACGCGCGCACGGGCTCCGCCGAGATAGCGGACGCTACAGCTGTGGACCAGCAGCCCTAGATCATCATGATCAAGATCGGCACGACCTTTGTCACCGCTATTTCCAAAACGTGTATCGTCAGTTTTTCAGCGCGTTCCTGGTCTTGCGCCGGCTGGGCATCAACGTACACCCGCAGATCGCGCTTTTGGTTTTCCACAAAATAATCGAAATCCTCTTTGTCGATCTTTCGGTTCTTTAAAAGGACGAGCCGCCGTTCAAGCTCCTCGGCATTTTGGCGTATCAACTCGCTGGTATCGCCCTTTGCTTTGCCGAGCAGATCTTGAAATTCCTTTATCGCAGCCGCAGACGATTCGTCCCCGACTTCATCGAGCGCGGAATCGAGCTCGGATTTTTTCCGCGAAGGCTTTTTATGCTTTTTCTTACCGCCCGAGGGCATGGTCGTAGATTTTGTTAACGTCTTTTTTCATCTCGCTCGCCAACGCTGGAGTCACTTTTCCCCGGCTGGCTTTGCTTTTTAGATGCGCAGCGTCGGCGTCGAACTGGGCTTTGAGATCGACCAGAATGGGACGCCGGGCTGTGAATTTCTCGTCAGCAATGGCTTGCTGAAATTTTGCGTTGCCTTCATTCAGTTTGGCGTTGAACGCGGTGGCATTAAATTTTTTCCCAGGCACTGCGAATTCGTCGATGAAGGCGAGCTGAAAACTGCGCAGACTTTCGATGGTGGCATCGCTTCCGGACTTCGAAAAAGTCGCTGTGCCGCAACTAGTAATGAGGATTGCGGCCGCAAAAGCGAGAACATTTCGAGCAAGAGGCGTTGAATTCATATGGCGATTCCTTAAGTCGCCGATCTTGCGCCGACGCCGTGACGGGTGTCAAGACTCGAACAGATCGCGGCTTGATCTGTTCGGCGCCCGTTATCTTTGATGTGAATCTTCATTGTTCGGTAATTGCTGAAGCTCTCTGTGCTCTCGTGATCGCGACGAAACACCAAACGCGGCCACATTCATAACAATCATAATGAGCGCAAAGAGGTACAACCCCATCAACAATCCAATGCCGGCATGCATCGCCAGAATACAAACGAGCCAAATTCGACGCGTACTTTTTAACCAAATGAAAATCGGGTAACTCAGCTCGAGCAGGCAAATGGAGATGCCCAGGATCGGCAAAACGTATTTGAAGTGAACCAACAACTCCGGAGAAATCACATTGAAAGGGGGGCGGATTAGTGAACGCCAAAGATTGGAACCGTCCCACCAACCGCTGCCGAGAAATTTTGCCAGGCCTCCGATGAAGTAAACAAAGCACAAATTTATCTGTATTACTCGCCGCCAAAAACCGAGTGCGTGTGGGTTCTTCGGTTTTGCTCTTGTTACCCAGTGATCGAAGGAATATTCGCCGGGCAGGGGAGATAACATGAGGTAAAACAGGGCGGTTGTCATAAAGTTATCGGCGCCATAGGCCAGTAACCCACCGCTCTCGGCAGCACAGAGATGTAGAAACCACGCGAGGATGGCTGCCGGACGGGAAAATAACCCTAACAACAATAGGCCGCCGGCCGAGAGCAAGGCTACCCAGGCGACGGTAAGCACGGTCTCTTCGCTCATATGCACATTGCGACCGAGCGCGATCAGCCAGTCAAACTTTGGGATCAAAGGACTTTCGAAAGAGCTAACCGCTTCGGCCACTTCGCGACCAACGAGACCCTTGCCGCTGCTGGCGAACAAGTCATGCCAATCGCTTCGTAAAAACACCGCATATAGAATAACTTGTAACCCCAGACCAATCCGAAATACTCCGAGCCATGTGTCACTTTCGGGTGGGAACAAAAAGGCGAGAAAACGTTGCCAGGTCCGATGCAGCGGATCGGGCCTGACGTTAGCTTCGGCAAACAAAGTCAGCGAGGACACTTACTGATCTACGGTTGCTGTTCCTTGCGCTGGCTGAAATCGAACCTGAACATTGGCTGGAATGTTTCCAGTTGGCCTTGTTCAAATTCGCTAACGCTCGGTAAATTAACTGAGCCGAAAATCGCTCGAATCTTTTTCACCTCCGGATGCTCGCGCCAGACAGAGAAAGCCAGCCTTTTGACCAGCACCTCACGGACCGGTTTGTAACGATCCTCAGCTAACCTATCCAATAAGCTGTCCAATCGTAGTGCAGCAGCTCTGCTGTGGGCACGTGGGGACTTGTATTCGACCCGTCCATCGTCATAAATCAGCTCCAGAGTCAGGCGGTGATGACTCGGAACGTTGGGAGCAAAAAAAGTATAGCCGGCCTGAATTCCGGCGGCATGGAGATATGTTGCAATAGCTAGCCTGACAGGGTTTGATCTGTTGGCTTGTTTTCCCAGGCACCAACTCGCAACCAGCTCAATCTTACGTGCGTAATGATCCCAGGATGAGGGTAAAATTGTTGACCGTTCGGCTATTAGCCAAAATACCCCCGCAAGGCAAACTGCCGTTAGTAGAAAAAAATGTATTCCGAACCATGCCGCTTGGATTTTTTTTAGACCCATCTCATGAACAGGCATCACCGGACGCTACGTGATTACACGGCCAACCATTCGGTACGCAAATACGGCCAGTCCCGGCTTCGAGACTGGCACGCTGTTCGGAGCGCTAATCAGCGGGTTTAAAGCGCCGCTGCAACTGATTTCAAGTTGTCAGTCGCGCCGGTGCTGTCGCCGGTTGGCAAGACCGCTTCCACAAACCAGGCGCAACTTGGGCGGTGGTCAGCGTAGACGGCTTCCACAAACCAGGCGCACCTTGGCGGCGCCCCAGCGTAGAACACTGCGGTGTTATCAGTTCGTATATTCTTCAGCGTCAGCGAGCTCTGGTTCTCAGCGGGTGCGTGGGCCGCGAGGCTGCTGAGAATGATGACAGCGACGGCAATCAGCATTGCCGCGAGCATCCGTACAGTCGGGTTGCGGTGGAAGTGTTTCATAAATGGCGTCTATTGGCATTTTCAGTGGGTGTCAAGGACAAATCACGACTGTTGCGTCTTAAGTAAGAACCCTTACGCCACTAGCAACTAATGTGCCTTCTCTCTGATGGTGTTCCGGGGACTGTGAGGATGCGTCCTCTGGAAAGGCGAATTCTTACTTCGACGCGAGTGAAGCAACGATAGCTTCAAACCGCGGATCGCCCCGTAACGGATCCCAAAGAGGGTGAAGACGCAAATAGCCGTAGCTAACGTGGCTGCCTGGAAGGTAGGTGGTTTCAGCCAATCTCTGGATGGCGCGATCTTTGTCACCAGCCCATGCATAAATCACAGCGAGATATCGGACCAGTGTAGCGCCTTCAATGGCATTTTTGCTAACAGGCGTTAACTCGACCGCGCGTTCGCCTTCCCGAATCGCTTCCTCTTTGTTTCCGAGTACCGCGTCAATCACGCCAAGCGCGCACAATGCAGCGGCATAGTTCGGCTGTTTCTGTACAGTTTGGCCAAGTTCGTTTCGTGCGTTGTTGAAGGCCGCTTGAGCCGCCGGCTCGTCGCCCCGGAATTTGGCAAGTTGACCCTCACACCAGCCGCTTGGGAAAGGAATATTTTCGTCAAAGCACCCACACTCAGTCATGTTGAATAAGGCGCGTTGGCCGTTTTTCGGATTGG
Organism: Candidatus Udaeobacter sp.; assembly: GCA_036522635.1. GTDB lineage: Bacteria > Verrucomicrobiota > Verrucomicrobiia > Chthoniobacterales > UBA10450 > Udaeobacter. The sequence goes on from DATDFM010000117.1 coordinate 7,802, forward strand.
GCGAACGCAAGACTAGAAAGAGCCATGGATTCACGAAGCAAAGTGACGCGTCTGCGTCTTCAGTTAGGATAGAGCCAACTGCCGCGTGGAAAGCTTTCGGGTCGGCACTCCCTTCTAAATCCACAAGCGCGCGTCGTATCCTGCTGGGAACATCTTTCGGCGATATCGCCAGCGCACGATCGAGAGTCGCAGCCATCTCGTTGTAGCGGCCCAAGGCCTCGTACGTGAGAGCGATTTGTTGAAGCACGGAAAAATCGCGCGGGTTCAATTCTAATGCATGCGTAATCTCCTCGAGCGACTTCTCCCATCGACCCTGTCGGCGATCAATGTAGCCGGCCAAAAGTGGAATACGCGATTCGTTCGGTAGACTCAGTCGAGCAAGGACCAATTCTTGCCTGGCTCGTTCGTAATCGCGGTAAGCATAATAATAATGCTGAGCGAGCGCCAAATGGGTATCTCCCGATTCCGGCCGTAGTCGCTGGACTGATTCAATTGCTGTTTGCGCCAAATTCAGACGCGCGTCGGTGTGATCGAAGCCGAGGAAATATATTCGGTCATGTGCTCCGGCTAATTGGCAGTAGGCATCGAAGAAACGTGGATCGCGCGCGATAGCCTGATCAAGCAGTTCTACCGCTTGAAAGAGATCTTCCTTCTGTCGGGTGCTCAATGAGATGTCATACAACAAATCTTTCGCTTGCAAGTATGCTTCATAGGAAACCGGATCCGAGGTTGGCCGCTCCTGAAGAGCCGCTTTGGCGGCGGATGAAATCCCGAGCCCGAGCTGGCCGGCGACTTTCAATGCGACCTCGCTCTGAAGCGCAAACAAATCGCTCAACTTTCGATCGTATTGCTCCGCCCACACGCGAGTGTTTTTTCGCGTATCGATGAGTTCGGCATTTACGTGAGTGACGTTGCCTTTCGATTCTACGCTTCCTTTGAGCGCGTAAGCGACATTCAAATCGCGGCCGATTTCGCGGCTGTCGTGTGCGCCGCGATAGCTCGCCACGCTGTTATGGCTGATGACTTTAAGATTTGCGAGCCCCGACAGTTTGGTGAGAACACCATCATAGACGGCCTCAGCGAAAAACGTGGTGTCCTTGTCTGGACTCAAACTTTCAAACGGCAAAACTGCCACACCGCTCGTTGGTGGCGTGTGAGCCGTATGCGATCTCGAAATCAGTACCGTCACCGCAGTTGCCATGGTAAGCAAAAGCGCGGCCATCTGTGCGACAAGCGGATTGCGCCGCACCCAACGCCAGGCGTGCACGGGCGGCGAAACCGGTCGTGCGATAATCGAACGGCCGTGCAGCCACCGCTCGAGGTCGTCACCCAATTCACCGGCAGAGCGATAACGAGCTTGTGGATCGCGTTCCAAACATTTGGCACAAATTGTTTCCAAGTCGCGATCCAGCGCCGGTGCCAGAATGCGCAATTTAGGTGCGGGCTTTTGAGTCGCCTGCTGAATCGTGTTAAGCGCGTGCTCACCGGTGAATGGTGGCTGTCCAGTTAACAAATCGAACAATACGGCACCCAGACTGTACACATCAGCCGCGGCGGTCAGATTCTTTGCCGATCCGTTTACCTGTTCAGGTGCAATGTAACCTGGCGTCCCAAAAACCGTGGGTGTGCGCGTCAAATGGCCGGTGGGCTCAAGCCATTTTGCCAATCCGAAGTCGCTGACCAGCGGTTCGCCGCGCCCGTCCAACAAAATGTTTCCCGGTTTTAGATCTCGGTGGAGAATCCCCTGATCATGCGCGTATTGCACCGCCCGCGCCACCTTTGCTATTAGCGCAACAGCGCGCCGCGGCTCGGTGCGTAATGCTGAGGCCGCTTCGAGCAGGCTGCCGCCGCCGGCAAATTTCATACTGAAGAACGGCAGACCGTCATGACTCTCGCTTACTTCAAAGATCGGCAGAATGTTTGGATGATCCAGATTTGCCGCGGCCTGAGCCTCGCGACGGAAACGCATCAGCGTGTCCTGAGAATCGGCGTGATAGGATGAAATCCGCTTGATCGCCACGATCCGGCGCGAATGCCGTTGTCGCGCGCGATAGATTACCCCCATGCCGCCACGCCCAATTTCCTCCAGGATTTGATAATTCCCGAGAAGCCAATCCCCGTCCTGACCATGGATGTCGCGGAGGAGATCATCGAGCGTTGGCTCGAGGGTCGCGTGTTTTCCGTTACCGTTAATGCCAGCGGAAAGAAGGCACTGCAAACAAAGGCCGCGCCCTACACGCGATGTGGATCCACATTTTACGCAGACGCCCGATTCATTTTCGAGGTGTAGAGAGACAGAACCACAAGGCGAACTCATGCAGGGGTAACGAGCATAAATCGAGGTTCAAGCGTTGCCAATGCAAATTCGCAGATTGTCGAAAAAGTTATTCGCAGCGGATTTTACGTCTCGGGCGGACGAGTCGTCGCAAGTTCAACGGCTGGAATTCGTGGCTGTTTCAGTTTTGTCTTGATGACCATTCTGTCGCGATTCGCGCCTTGTTCAAAGAATGGGCCAGTTCGCGCGCGAACCCTTTAAGCCTCTGATTAGACCGAAGAACGCGAGGCCGGCAGCGGAAAGCGCAGCGCGACTATTCCGCAGCGCTTAGCGCTGCACACAGATACCGCAATTCGTCGTCGATCTCATTTTCTCCGCCCACGGTCTCGGCGACTTCTTCGCGGAGCAGAGCGCGATAACGCTCACGCAATCGGTGGACGAGGTTCTTCACTGCGGTTTCCTGAATGCCAAGTATCCTGGCAAACGTTGAATACGACACATCTTGCCGATCGGCAGCGAGGCAGCTACTCAGGACATCGAAGACACGTCGTCGACCATGCTTTTCACATTCGTCGCCCAAGCGTCGCAAGGCACGCTCCACGACTGTTGCCGCCCAGCGCACATCGAAAATCCTCTCCGGGGACCAGTTGTCGGATTCGTTCTCGGAAATCGACAAATGGGACGGCGCTTCGGTCATCCAATCGTCCCAGGAAACGAAACGCAGGTCGCCACCGCGCTTGCGTGCGTGATTTTTGTCGACTTGATCGTGCAAAAAACGTTGCAACGCCGTGAGCAAAAGGGAGCGGAATCTTCCCCGGCTTCGGTCAGCTGATTGAAGGAGACGACCCTTGAGCACTTTGGCAAAAAATTCCTGAGTTAAATCCTGGGCGTCAGGAACGGAGTGGCCCTGCCGGCAGATGAAAGCAAAAACTGGTCGCCAGTAAACCTTGCAAAGTTCGGCAAGTGCAGCTTGTGCCTTTCCTTCGTCGGTTGCGGACTCCGAGCAAGACAGAACAATGCTCCAGCGTGTCGTCATGAAGCGCGCCTGGCCGAAGCCGTCAATGGGGGTTTCCGGTCTCACCGCATTCGAGCATCTCATTTCATCCGTTGTCGCGCAACCTTGGCGCAGGTCCAAACCCCTACGGCCTCTTAGGAGATTTGAGCGCTAATTCTGAAGTTTTTTTGAAACTTCGACCTGCAGAACCCGAACTAGAAGATGATCACAGTGGGGGCGGACTGTACAATGAATTGGATCACGGTTATCTGGTCGATGAATGCTGGAGCGTGTCTAACGCTTGCTGCGTTCTATGCCGCGGTTTGGTCCAAACAACGGTCAAACCGGGCGTATTTGCTGTTTTCCTGTAGCGCCGTCGCGGCGGCAGCCATTTCCGGATTTGAGCTACAGATGCTGAACGCGACGACGGTGGCGCAATATCAATTCCTTATCCTTTGGATCCATGTCCCGGTGTGGGTCCTCACGTTGTCGTTTGTCGCTTTTGTCCGCCTCTATTTACAGGCCGGACGGCGTTGGTTGGCGTGGAGCGTCTACGTTCTGCGGACCCTGGTGTTGGTTCTTAATTTCAGTTTTCCAGCCGGTATCAATTTCAACAGGATTACAGGCATTCGTCAGTTTTCCTGGGCCGGCGATATGATCTCTGTTCCTATTGGCCTGCCGAATCCATGGGGTCTGCTGAGTCAGGTTTCTCTTCTTTTGCTCCTAATTTTCGCTGTCGACGCCACGATCACGGTGTGGCGACGCGGTGACAGGCGCCGCGCGTTGCTCGTCGGCGGCACTATGGTCTTCGGTGCGGTCCTGGCGTGGCACGTTCCCATGGTCATCTGGGGGATTATTGAAGCGCCCTTCTTCCTTGCATTCACGTACACCGGTGTGGTTGCCGCGATGGCGTATGAGTTGAGCAGAGACATGGCTCGCGCCGCGTGTCTCACCTCTGATTTGGAACTCAGCGAGAAAAGATTCAATCTCGCTGCAGACTCCGCCAACCTCGGAATGTGGGAGTGGGATCTGGAAAAGGATGAAATCTGGGTTTCTCCGACGCGCCGTGCGCAATTGGGTTTTCCTGCTTCTGCGAAGATCACATTTGAAGAACTGATTTCCCGTTGGCACGAGGGCGATCGCGACAAAGTCCGGCAGGCGGTGAACGACGCGATCCGAGAGGGCAAAGATTACCAGGCAGAGTTTCGTGTTGTTCGAATGGATGGCAGTATGCAGTGGGTCTGCGCGCGGGGCCGCGTGCAGGTGGACGCACACGGGAAGCCGAGGCGGCTTACGGGAATTAGCCTGGACGTCACGGCGCGAAAAGAAGCAGAAATATTGGCTCAGCAGCAGCGCGGTGAACTTGAACGACTCAGACAACAGAAAACAGCGTTCCTCGAGAGAGAAGTGGCGGAACGCGCGCGGCTCGAACGCGAGGTGATTGAGAGTTGCGCCCGCGAACAGCGTCGAATCGCCTATGATTTGCACGACGGGGTAGGGCAACAACTTGTCGGCATCGCTTTGAGCGCAAAGCTGCTCGAAGAGCAATTGCGCCCGGACCGGGCTACTGAAGCGCAGAAGGCGTCAGCCATCGTGCGACTCGCCAATGACGCGGCCCGACAGACGCGACTCACCGCACGAACTCTCGAAGGTGCTGATGGAGTTGGCGACTTGAAGACGGCTTTGGAGTCGCTCGCCACGAACATCAGTGAAAATTGCCGAGTCAGAAGCACGGTTAAAGCTAATGGCATATCCTTGCCAATTAGTGCGCCGGTGGCGGCTCAACTTTACCGGATTGCGCAAGAAGCGGTTCGTAACGCTGTGGAGCATGGTTCGGCTCGCGAGGTGCTGATCCAACTTACGTTCGGTCATCACGACATGCTGTTGACCATACAGGATGACGGCGAGGGATTTAACAAAAAGGCGAAGGGGCACGGCATGGGGCTTCGCATCATGCGCTATCGAGCACAATCTATCGGTGGCTCGTGCGAGGTGCACAGCGGCTCCGGTAAGGGAACGACCGTCTACTGCCGCGTCCCCTTAGAAGCGCAGGCCTCACTTTCCAAGATCTCATGAATGAAATAACACCAACTAAAACAAAATCGTCCGTCGTCGTAGTGGAGGACCATCCAGTGCTATGCGACGGGCTTAAACAGCTAATCAGCAGCCAACCGGATCTCGCCTGTGTCGGAGTCGCGGATGACATTTCGGGCGCGAAACAGCTCACTCAAGAATGCAAACCCGAGCTGATGGTTCTCGACTTGCGTTTGAAGGCCGGCGATGCCCTCGACTTTATCAAAACCTTGCGCGTTGAATATCCCGAGGTAAAGGTGCTCGTTCTCTCGCAATACGACGAATTGATCTTCGCCGAGCGCGCGCTTCGTGCCGGTGCTTCAGGTTACATCATGAAAGAAAACACCACCGATGAGGTACTGCGAGCGGTGCGCAAAGTTCTCGGCGGCGAATTGTATTTCAGCGAACGCGTCGCCGCAGCCGTGGTGCAGCGGACGTTGCGCGAAAAATCAGTTCCCTCACGTCATGGAATCGAACGATTGTCCGATCGAGAGATGCAGGTGTTTCAATTGTTAGGCGCGGCTTATAGTCCGCGGGAAATCGCGGAACAATTCCATCTGAGCCGCAAAACCATTGAGACGCACTGCGAAAAGATTAAACACAAGCTAAGCTTGTACACTGCAGCCGAGCTCAAGCGGTTTGCGCGACAATGGGCTGCTGAGAATCTGTCTCCCTCTGAACCATGGGTTGTCTCTTCATCACAAAACGGTGGGGTAAAATAAGTCACAATTCGGATCCAAAGCCGGCTGCGCGCCGGAAACCAAGCACGCTACAGTCTGTCATCTGACTGTGCTACGACTCGTTTGTAGTCGCAGTCTGCTGCTTGCGCTTAGAAGTCTCCCTGGTTCTTACGCTTGTGTTATTGAGCCAGTGTCGCCCTTCTGTAATCCTCTTAGGTGCGGGGTAACATATGATGATGAGTCGCCGTTCGACATATTGGTAATGAGTAAACCAATAGTTACCTTTAGATTAGTTGTCGCGTAATCGCACACGTGCAATGCGGGGGCTGATCGTTTCGTGGCTCACCACAACATCTAAGCGACAGCTGTAACTTAGGATAGTCCTTTGTAAGTCCATCACAACCTAGGTCCAAGCGGTGGTAGAACTAGGTGTAAAAGCAGCGCTCAATCAGCAAGGTAGCCTGATAACTTTGCTACGAAAATCCAGTACAGTGTTGGTGAATGGAATACCACTTCAAATCAAAAGTTCCCCGGGCGATCGCAGCAGTGGACGCCTGAACAACCTAACAAATCTTGGATTGCCACGGGAACGGCCCCCCAGGAACAAAAATAAGAAATATAAACTAAAACAGAAATGAAAACTAAATTAGCATTAATTATCGTCCTGACGGGATGTTGTTTCCTGTGCGGAAACATCTTCGGGGCTGGGCACCCAGCCAATCTGGGCAACGCCTACATCTCGAATGTTACCAGCGCTAGCAATTGTGTGGCGTCCACGACCAACGGCGGCGGCATTCAGTTCTGGGACATTCAAGCCGGCGGCACCTACACGGTGACGCTGAGTGGCGTTACCGACTGCGCGAGTCAGGGCAATGAGAACACCATTGGCGTCATTGTCCGTAACTCCACGGGTGGCAATATCCCGGTGACAGCCAATCAGGCTACCGACCAGAACAACCAGCCGCTTCAAGGTGTGTACACCTTCACGGTCACGTTAACGAATCAGTGCTTAACGATGCCGATCGAGTATTGCGCGACTGGGAACCCGCTTCAGCCCGGCACGGGGAAGTTCGCTCAAGATAACGTGGGCGGCGTTGCGGGCGGTCACGCAGGCCACCTGCGCACGGCCACGTTCGACGGCAGTTGCGCTGTGACGGGACAGGATAACACGTGCCAGGGCACCGGCTGCCAACCAGCCTCGATCACGGTTTGCAAATACTTCCACTTCGATCCCGCGGTACTATCAATAGGCGCGCCTGAGCAGTCTCTGAGCGGCTGGCCTTTCTGCATCACCTCGATAACCGACTCGAGTTTTTCTCCCGTGCCGCAGAGCACTGGAACCGGGGGCTGTGTTACGTTTAGCGGATTGACTCCAGGCGAGTATGTCGTGAGCGAAGCAGACGCTAATGACACCAACTGGTTCCATTCTTCGGATACGTCCGAGATCGTTGTTGTTCAATGCAATCAAACTGCCACGGTAAATTTCGGCAACTACTGCACGTCGCCGAGTGGTGCGCTGACCTTGGGCTTTTGGTCCAACAAGAACGGCAACAAGATTCTGACAGGCAACATCAACGGAACCGGAACGGGCCTGCTGTCCCAGGTCGTGACCCTGCTCAACACGTTAAACCTGAAAAACGCGAACGGAACAGACCATGTCTTCGTCGGCGCCAACGGCTACGCTGACTTCAGAAACTGGTTGCTGGCCGCCACCGCTACGAA
>DATDFM010000118.1:0-33314 GCA_036522635.1 Candidatus Udaeobacter sp.
CCGGGGGAAGTCGTTTGATAGTGGGAGACGCCGCCAACGGTGACAGCATTGTAGCGTGGTTTTTGGGAAGAAACTCTGGTTTATGCACCGACGGCGGTCTTCGCCATGTGGATCCCTGGACCATTATCGGCGGAACGGGCCGCTACGCTGGCGCCAGAGGGAGCTTCACCACGGACCAATGCTCGAACTTTGTGACCGGCGAGACGAGTGGTACCATCAGCGGCACCATCGTCGTAAGAGGACCCTAACGGTCCGCATACTCTGCCAAACCGTCAGTCACCGTAGCGCTTGACCCTGTGGGCGGGGCAAGCGCTACGCCGGCAAGACAAGACTGGATTGATTAAGAGACCAATGGCTTCAAGTAAAAGACAACCTACAAACCTAACAAGAAAGATATCCGATTGGCGCGTTCGATTCGCGCCAAACTCGCTATCTTCAGCTCAAAGTGCAAACGCGTCTGCAACCAGACGTGCCTGCTCGCGCTTGTGGCGTGCGAGTGAGCCGACCGCGGGGCTGGCACTGGCTTCGCGCCCGGCGTAGGCGATCTCGGTGCAGAAGAGAGTTCGGAATCGCGGTTCGATAAAAGTCCATGCCCCCATGTTTTGCGGTTCTTCCTGGCACCAAACGAGCTTCGCGCCTTTTGGAAACGACTTGAGCATTTCGCGCAGCCTTTTCTCGGCGAGTGGATAAAGCTGCTCGACGCGAATGAGCGCTGCATCGTCGATTTTGCGTTCACTGCGATATTTCAACAGATCGTAATAGACTTTGCCGGAGCAGAAGATGATGCGCTTCACGTTGTCGGCAGGTGGAACGCGTTCTCCGAACGCGTTGATCGTCTCCGGAGAAGCCGATCCACCTTCACCGAGAATTTCTTCAAACCTGCCATGGGTGAATTCTTCAACTGGCGACGATGCATACTTCGCGCGCAAGAGACTCTTTGGCGTAGCGACGATAAGCGGCTTGATGAAATCGCGTTTCATCTGGCGACGCAGGACGTGAAAATACTGTGCAGCGGTCGTGACATTGCAGACCTGAATGTTGTCTTCGGCACATTCTTGCAGAAAGCGCTCGATGCGGGCACTCGAGTGTTCCGGCCCCTGGCCTTCATATCCATGCGGGAGTAACAGCACAATTCCGCTGGGCCGTTGCCACTTGGATTCCGCTGACACGATGAATTGATCGATAATGGTCTGAGCACCATTGGCAAAATCGCCAAATTGCGCCTCCCAAAGGCAAAGCATTTTTGGATACTCAAGCGAGTAACCGTAATCGAATCCGAGCACGGCAGCTTCGGAGAGTGGGCTATTGTAAATGCAGATGCGCGCTTGTTTTTCAGCCAGGTGCATCAACGGGAGGTACGGTTCGCCCGTCTTCGCATCGTAAAGCACTGAGTGCCGTGTGCTGAACGTGCCCCGCGAACTATCCTGGCCGGACAACCGAATCGGAATTCCTTCGAGAAGCAGTGAGCCAAAGGCGAGCGCTTCGGCGAAATGCCATTCGTACGGGCCGCCATTCTCGAAAACCTCGCGCTGATGATCGAGCACGATGCGTTGAATTTTTGGTTGAACCTCGAAACCCTCCGGGACACGCGTCAGACCGTCGACGATTGTTTTCAATGTTTTTTCGCTGATGGCCGTCGGCTCGGACTCGCTCGTGTATTCAGGTTGAAAGATGGCCGTCGATTCCCTGAATCTTGCTTTCTGGTTCGCTCGACGTTTTTCAATCGCGTTCACTTCGTCGCGCGTCATTTCAAGCCGCAGTGCGAACTCAGTTTCCAGCGAAGCAGCGTCGTCGTCGCTCAGTGTTCCGGCATCGAGCAACTCGCGTTTATAAAGCTGCGTAACAGACGGGCGTTTCTCGATCTTTGCGTAAAGATCCGGCTGAGTAAATGACGGTTCATCGCCTTCGTTATGGCCGTAGCGACGATAGCAATACAAATCGATCACAACGTCGCGCGCGAATTTCTGTCGGAAGTCGAACGTCAAATCGCTGACAAACTTCACTGCCAGCGGGTCGTCGCCGTTCACGTGGAAAATCGGCGCCTCGATCATCTTCGCGAGGTCCGTCGCGTACTGTGATGAGCGCGCATCTTTCGGAAGCGTAGTGAAACCAATTTGATTGTTCACCACGATGTGAATAGTGCCGCCAGTGCTGTAACCATGTAACTGCGATAAATTCAGCGTCTCGGCGACGATCCCCTGCGCGATGAAGGCAGCGTCACCATGGACGAGAAGCGGCAAAACCTTTTTGCGGTGCTCAGTATCCCCGCGAATTCGTTGCCTCGCGCGCGCTTTTCCTTCCACGACTGGATCGACAGCTTCCAAGTGGCTGGGGTTTGACGAGAGTCGGATCTCAACCTCTGCGCCCGAACCAAGCCTCCGGACTGCGTCATAACCCAGATGATATTTCACGTCGCCATCGCCGGCGACCAAATCGGGAATGTAATTCTCGCTAAATTCCGTGAAGATGATTTTGAGCGATTTGCGCAAAAAATTCGCGAGCACATTAAGCCGGCCGCGATGCGCCATGCCCATGCAAATCTCTTCAACGCCGCCGTCGGGGCATTTGTGCAGGATTGTTTCCAGAGCGACCAGCAGCGTCTCCGCACCCTGTAACGAGAAGCGTTTTTGTCCCACGTAGCGGGTATGCAAAAAAATTTCGAACGATTCCGCTTCGAGTAACGCTCGCAACAGCGCGACCTGGACTGCACGAGGCGTTGAATGTTTGTGCGGACGCGTTTCCAGTCGCCGCCGGATCCATTCGCGGACACGCGGGTCTTGAATATGCATGAACTCCGACCCGATCGAATCGGCATAAATTCTCTCGAGCCCCGCGGCCATTTCACGCAACGTCATCTGCCGGTTGTCGAGGAAGAACTTCGATGAGACGCGCAGATCGAGATCGGAATCGGTGAACCCAAATTCGCTCAGACGAAGCAATGGATTTTTCGGCCGCGCCTCTTCCAGCGGATCCATGCGCGCGATGGTGTGCCCCAGGGTGCAATAAGCGTAAACCAATCCATCGACGCGGGTCTGCAACGCTGCTTCACGAGCTTGGACGTCGCCTTCAATCGCTCCGTTCCGCTCCGGAACGTTTCCCAGTTCAAATCCTTCGAAAAAGGCAGACCATCCCGAATCGACAGAACCAGGGTTCTGCTGCCAAAGGCGATACTTTTCTTCTATCAGGTGAAGATTTGCGCGGGCGTCAATTGATGTGCGCATGGTGAACTAATCTCCAGTGATTACCGATGGCGGCAAGTTGACAGTCCAAAGGCGGCCTCGTTACTTGCTGCACGTATGCCTCTGAAAATTCGTGTTGTCGGAGCGGTCGCGGCTCTCTTGAGTCTCACCACCAGCGGGGCGTGTTTCGCACAGGCCGATCCGGCTTCGGAACCAGCTGTTTTGGCTGTGGCAAAAGTTTTGCCTGCCGTCGTGAATATCAATACCGAGCGCGTGATTCGACGCACCGTACGCGATCCGTTTAACGATTTTTACTCGCAATTCTTTGGGTACAATCGGTTTCGACCGCGTGAAGTACGTCAAACGCTTCAGAGTCTCGGGTCGGGATTCATCATCGATCCAGGTGGTTACATCGTGACCAACCAGCACGTGGTAGAGCGCGCTGCAGACTTGAAAATTCACGTAACTACCAACGACGGGAAGACCTACCGCGCCCGCTACATTACCGGCGACGACAAGAACGATCTTGCGTTTATCAAGATCGACGCGGAATCGGTTTTTCCTTTTATCAACCTGGACAATATCTCGCCGAACCTGTTGGGCGAGACCGTGATGGTAGTTGGCAACGCTGCGGGCTACGGCAGCTCTATCAGCCGCGGTGTACTGAGCGCGGTCAAACGCGACATCACCGTGGATGATACCGATTACAAGGGTTTGGTGCAGACTGACGCGGCAATCAATCCCGGCAACAGTGGCGGCCCTGTGGTCGATCTTTCCGGCCGGTTAGTAGGTATTGCGTCTGCCAAAATGGCCTTTACGCCGCAAGGCGTTCCCACCCAGGGACTCGGCTTCGCTATCCCAGCCGATGTTGTGCGTGACACCGTCAATCGTTTTAAGCAAGTGGCGATGAAGCAGGGCAAACTTAAAGGCTCGCCCTCACCCGGCGAATCCAGCACTTCCAGCGTCGAAAATTTATTCGGATTGCAGCTGCAAGACCTGACCTCGGAATTGAGCGACGCGCTCGGCTATTTGCGAGGCCGTGGTGTTTTAATTACGGCAGTGGAACCGGACAGCCCCGCCGACGACGCCGGAATTAAGCGTGGGATGGTCCTATATCGCGTTAACAAATCGACGGTCTCCTCCGTGCGAGAAGTTAATGACGCGTTGCAATCGGCTGAGAGTGGCGCAACGATGGAGTTCACAGTCGGCATAATTCGCGCACGTGGAGAGAATCATGAGCTCGCCACCCTGACTCTCAAAGCGCGCTAAAAAAATGCCAACGCAATCGCGGTTCGGTTGTCTCATCGAAATATCGCAAAATGATCAAGGTTGAGAATTTGACGAAAAAGTACGCTGGTCACACCGCGATTGAGGATCTGAATTTCGAGGTTAGCCCGGGCGAGATCATGGGGTTTCTCGGACCAAACGGTGCCGGCAAAACCACGACGATGCGCATTCTGGCGGGCTTTATGCCGCCAACTTCTGGCCGCGCGAGCATCGCTGGCTTTGACGTGTTTGCGCAATCTCTTCTGGCCCGGGCGCACCTTGGTTATATGCCGGAGAATGTTCCGCTCTACAGCGATATGCGCGTCCCAGAGTACCTGAATTATCGCGCGGCGCTCAAGGGTGTTCCGCACCGCCGCATTTCAGAGCGGGTTGGCGACGTGAAGGAACTTTGCGGTCTTAAGGACGTCGAACGGAAGCTCATCGGCACGTTGTCTAAAGGTTATCGTCAACGCGTCGGCCTGGCGGACGCTCTCCTGGCCGAACCCGATCTTCTGATTCTCGACGAACCCACGATTGGTCTCGACCCAAATCAAATCCGGCAGGTCCGGGAGTTGATTAAAAACCTGGGCAAGCAGCACACGATTTTGCTTTCCACTCACATCCTGCCTGAGGTGGAGATGACATGCAGCCGGGTAATCATCGTTCACAAAGGAAGAATCGAAGCGTGCGACACACCCGAGAATTTGCTCGGGAAAGTCAGGCAAGCCGGTGGCGTAGAGCTTGAGGCGAAGGTCGGCAATGACAACGGCGCGGAGGAACTAAAGAAGATCCCAGGCGTTCGAGACGTGGTCACAGACGGTGAAAACGACTGGAAGAAATTCTCGATGCGAGTCGAATCTGGTGCTGACGTTCGCGAAGATGTTTTCCGGCTCGCCGTTGAACGCCACTGGACCGTGCGCGAACTCAGTCAACGGCGAGGGACGCTCGAGGATGTTTTCGTCGAGCTGACTCATCCGGACATCCTTTGATGGAGTAATGGAGTAGTGGAGTGCTGGGAGTAATGGAGCAATGGAGTAATGAACTACGAAACCGAACTGCGGAACAAGAATCGCGGCTACATGCGTCTCGTCGTTCGGCAGAAGGCTATGCAATTGTTTGAGCTGGTTTGGAAGATCGTTTTCGTCGAAGCGAAAATTGATTTTAAGCTTCGCTCGCAAATCGTAGACGCCGTCCAATCAATTTCTGCAAACATATCAGAAGGATACGGGCGACGGTCGGTCGGCGAATACATTCAGTTTCTGTACTACGCACTGGGATCACTAGCCGAGACGATGACCCGCGCAATTGGTCTAAAACAAACAAAACAGATTTCCGAGAAAAGTTTTCATGATTTCGACCTGCTCCATTACGAAGTCGAAAATCGACTCCTCCGTCTGACTGAGAAGCTGGAACACAAGCGAGACGACGAAGATTGGACCTCACGTATCGCGGAGGATCCCGAGGAGTACATCATTACTCCATCACTCCAACACCCCATTACTCCAACGCTCGGTGCCCATGCGTAAATTCTGGACCCTGCTCATCCGCGAAGTTCGGAGCTATTTCTACTCTCCCATTGCGTATATCGTGATGATCTTTTTTCTGATCATTAGCGGGATCGATTTCTATTTCCAGGTCTCGTTCATGAACCAGCGTCAGGTGCAATACACAATCCAGGAGGCGTTCTTTAATTCGGTCTTTTTCTGGTTCGCGTTTGTTCTGATTTTTCCGTTGATCACGATGCGCTTGTTTGCCGAGGAATTTAAACTCGGCACCATCGAACCCCTTACCACCGTGCCGGTTCGCGATTGGCAGGTAGTGCTCTCAAAATTTTTTGGTGCTTTCGTCTTTTACCTGATCCTCTGGGTGCCGACGCTCGTTTATTTTTGGATTTTCGCCAGAGTGACAAACCAGCCGGCAGCGCATTCTCCCGGAGCATACTTTGGCTCTTACCTGATGCTTGCGCTGCTTGGGATGTTTTACCTTTCCATTGGCTGCCTCACATCAGTGCTGACCCGCAATCAGATCATTGCGGCGATCATTTCTTTCTGTGCAATCACTCTTCTATTTTTCCTTGGTCTGGTACAGTTCATTCTTCTCGATGTAACCTCGGCAACGCGCGAATTGCTGGGGTATTTTTCTGCGATCGAACACATGGGAACGTTCTCCCGGGGTATCATCGACACGCGACCGATCGTTCTCTACGTCAGCATGACCATCGTGGTACTGGTGCTCACTTATCACGCCTTTCAATCCCGCAAGTGGAGACTTTAAGAAATGGCTGAGACAACGAAACAGCCACGCACGCGCCGCAAAGCGAAAATTGGCCGAATCCGTATTGGTCTCAACGTCATTGTCCAGGTCGCGCTGGTCCTGTTTCTCGCGGCTATGGTGAATTCGCTCGCCTTCAAACACTACAAGCGTTGGGATCTTTCGCGGGACCAGAAATATGCGTTGTCGGACAAAACGAAGCGTTTCCTTGATACGCTGAAGGGGGAAATGCGGATCACAGTATTCTTTTCGCCGAGTACCCCAATCACCTCAGACGTTCAGAATCTGCTTACCGAATATCAGTATGCCGGAAAAGGAAAAATCGACATCGAGCAAATTGATCCGGAGCGAAATCTTTCCCGCGCGAAGGAGTTGTTCGACAAGTACAAGGTCGTCACAGATGAAAGCCTTTTGGTGCTCGACTACGACGGACGCAATAAAACCGTCAAGGCCTCCGAGATGGCCGATATTGACCAGAGTGGGATGACAATGGGCGAAGGTCCGCGCGTCGCGGCTTTCAAAGGCGAGCAGGCGATTACCAGCGCAATGATCGACCTGGTGGAAGGGAAAAAGAAGACTTTGGGATACGTCACTGGTCACAAAGAACCGGCCCTTTCAGCACCCACGAGTCCGATCTCACTGCTGAAGCAGTTTATTGAGAATGAGAACATCAAGTTTCAAGAAGTGAACCTCCTCGATCAGCCTGCAATTCCCGCTGATGTGAATGCTGTGATGATCGTCGGAGCGCAGTACGATTTCTCCGATCGCGAGATGCAGGTACTACGCGACTTCTGGGACAAACAGGGACGAATCGTCGTGTTTGTCGATCCTGCTGCGAACACACCCAGACTCCGCGCTTTTCTTGATGAGCTTGGCATCAAAGTAAATGACGACAGGCTGATGGTTTTCGTGCGCACAGGAATTCAAGAGCTCGCCCTAACGAGAGATGTCCAGGCGCGTTTCCTCGGCGACAGCCCGATTACGAAGCGGCTCGCGGATGTGCGCACCATTTTTGTCGGCGGCACGGCTTCACTGACATTGAACCCCAACCGCAGCGGAGCTGGCAACATTCGCCTGGAGCCGCTCATCCAGGCAGAAAAAGGTTACTTTGCCGAGACCGACTACAACTCAGACAACCAGATAAAGCTGCAAGCGGACGCGAAAAAGGCTGGCGATACACCGCTGATAATCGCTGCGTCTGCGGAAAAAGGCGGCAGCGCAGATACCCGCGTCCAGGTCAACTCTTCCAGGCTCGTTGCAGTTAGCAACGCCACATTCGTTCAAGACAATGCCGTGATGCAGGATCAGGCGGCGCTCGATTTTGTTTCCGGCGCGGTGAACTGGCTATTGAGCCGCGAACAAATGATAGGGATCGCACCGAAAATTCCAAAACCGCTGACGTTCAGCCTTGACCCGGAAGCATTGCAGCGGCTGCGCTGGATTCTCTTGGTTTTAATACCACTGATCCCCGCTGCCATTGGAACAGTGGTGTGGTGGCAACGTCGCGTCTGAGATGAATTGGAGGAACACACTCATCCTGGCAATCATTGCGATCGCCGGTGTCGCTTATTTCAGATTTTTCGAAATGAAACGGCCGGGCACAGAAGAAGCCCGGCGTCAGTCGCAGAACATGCTCAACGTTGATCGAACAAAGATCGACGGAATCGTCATTCAAAACGGCGATCAAAAAATTGAGATTCGGCGCCGCGATGATAAATGGCGCCTTGAAACACCGATCAAGGACCAGGCTGATGGCGCGCTGGTCGAAACTTTGTTGTCGGATTTGGAAAACTGGCAAAAGGATGGAACCATCCCGGCGAAAGAGATCGATCGCGATAAGAGCAAACTGGCTGAGTACGGCCTGAACAATCCAAAGCTGAAACTCAAATTGATCGGCCACGATCGGCCGCCAGAAATCCTGTTCGGAAAAGACGCTGCAATAGAAGGCAGGATGTATGTGCGGTTCCAGAACTCGAGAGAAACATATCTCGCCAGCCAATCGGTAAGGAAAGACATCGACAAAAAACCGGAAGAATTCCGGGATAAGAAACTGACCGATCTGAGTAATGCGCAGGTGCGTCGGGTCGTACTAAAAACGCCTGCCGGCGAAATCGAACTGGAGAAGAGGGACACGCAGTGGGAAATCCTGAAGCCGCTCCGTGCGCGCGCCGATGATCAAAAGGTGAATGACCTTATCTCCCAGGTCACGTCGGCACGTATTGGACAATTCGTAGCCGAGGATCGTGGCGATCTGCGTCCTTACGGTTTAGCGGAGCCGCGGGGCTCAGTCACGTTGTTCGATCAGGAGCAGAAAAGAGATCAAAAAGTGGAGATTGGCGAGTCCATCAAAGTCGCCGGGCGCGAAGATAAAGGCCAGACGCTGCAAATCGGTGCGATACCGGAGAAAGAAAAAGAGGAAGTGTATGTGCGTTTTGCTCCTCGCGGTTCTGTTTATACGTTGCCGAAAAAGATCGAGGAGATCCTTGACACAAAGCCGGCTGACTTGCGCGACAACCACCTGGTTCGGATCGACACGAACATCCTTGATCGGATCACGATCGACGCGCCGGGCAAAACCAAAACCGTTCTCGCGCGCAAAGATGGGAATTGGACAATCGCAAATCGAAACAACGCATTAGCGGATTCAGGCGCAGTTAAGCGTATGATCGATGCGCTACAAAACGAGCGAGTCACAAAATTCGTCGAAGATGTCGCTTCCAATCTGCCGAAGTACGGCCTCGATAAACCGCAGCTGCAACTGACATTCAGTTCGTTTGCCTCGGAAAACACCGCCGAAACGAAAGCGGGCGAGCAACCGTTCGCTACAATTGCATTTGGAAAAGACGAGGGCGATCAGGTCTTTGCGCGTCTCACTGATGAGCCGTTTGTCGTGGCAGTGCGTCGCGGGTTACTCGATCAGATTTCGGCGGATCCGCTGCGATGGCAGGATTTGTCGGTCTTCAAATTTAAGCCCGAGCAGATCCATATGATCAATGTCACGACCGAAAAAGAGTTGTCGTTAGAACGTGATCAAAAGAACCAGTGGCACTGGCTCAACGGAAGCGGCGCCATCAATCAACCGAACTTGGAATTAATCCTCAAAACGCTGTCGAACCTGTATGCGGTGCGCTGGCTTGGACCGACAACAGCTCAGCAAGGGTTCGATAAACCACAGGTCGTGCTGAGCTTCACGACCTCGCCAGATAACAAGACATCGCAGAAGCTCACAGTGGGAGCTCAAAACAGCGACGGCACATTTTGCGCGCGCGTCGACGGACGCGACAGCACGTTCGCGATCAGCGGCTCCGATTTGAACAAGTTGAAATTGCCGCTCAACACACAAGGTACAACGGCGTCCCCTTCCCCAACAACAGGCTCGAGTGCCACCGCAACGCCCTAACGATCATCTTTTCGTTCTTGGCTGTGATTTTGGCGATGGGGATGGACGAGCAGGCGCGCCGCCGCCTGTGCGGCTGACCAATTTGCCGGAGGCGTCGAACACGGAATAACCAGTTTGCCTGCCCGCTGAGTCATAGGTGTAAACGATCTTGTGCAGAAGCGTGCCGTCTGCCGCGCTTTGAGCTTCTTCCAGAATGTGACCGGCATCGTCGTACTTATAGCGACTCTTGAGACGAACACGACCATCCGGTCCGGAAATTTCTCCGGTCGAGAACCGGCCCGCATTGTCGAGTTGATAACGAATCGTCTGGCGAACCTTGCCATCCGGATCTGTTGTCGTCGCTACTGCTGTGTGCTGTGCGTTGTCAAAGTTGTAAACGGTACGTGAGCCATCCGGATGCATCGACATCGTGACTCGCACGGCATCCCCCGAAGCCTGACCGAATACGATTGCGGCGCCACAAGCGAAAAGGACGCACGCTAAACCGGGCGCGAACCGGAAACGTTTCATGATTCGGACGACCTTACGAATTTCGTTGCGGAGGCGCAACACAACGTTCGTCAATATCGATGTACTGAGAAGCGAACGAAGCGGCACATCTTTGCGTCGTGGAAACAGGCGAGGCGTCGCTGGCTGAGTTGACGCAATTTAACCGGTAAATCGATGAAGATTTTTATTGACCTGTTCCTGGGGAGGTGGTTAAAGGTGGGGTCAAGTGGAGTAAAGTGGGCTATTACTCCATGCGACCATGGACGCCGATTCCCAACCAGAACGCTTCTATGCCGGAGAGTTCCGGCATTCCATCGACGAAAAGAATCGGATCACCATCCCTTCCCGCTGGCGCCGCGATCGTCCGGAGGATTTTATTCTTTTGCCTGAAGCAACGCACCAATTTCTGCTGGTGATGTCGCCAACGGAATTCGCGAAAATGGGTTCGGCCGCGGAAAGCAATGAAAAGGTTTCCGCACGCGACCGCCGCGTATTCCTGCGTCAGCTGCATTCTCGCGCTCAACATGCGGCGGCAGACCGGCAGGGTCGTCTCGTTTTGCCGGACGAACTTTGCCAGAGAGTTGGATTAAAAAACGAAGTCGCGCTCGTAGGCAATCGCGGGCGCTTTGAAATTTGGAATTTGCAACGCTGGAAACGGGCACATGAAGAAGAACTAGCCACCTACCAGCATGTAGCGAAGGAGATCGGTTTGTAAGCGCATGTTGCGTCAACACGTCATCAATCCTCTCTGGACTGCGCCGCCTGCGTGGTTCGCGCTCGATCCGAAAGCACCAGATCAGTCTTCGCAGCCGGCTGAGGATTTTATTTATCACCGGCCGGTGTTGCAGAGGGAAGTCCTTGAGCTACTCAAGCCAAAAGCAGGCTTGCTGATTCTCGACGGTACGTGTGGAGGCGGCGGGCACACCGAAGCGCTTTTGGAAAGCGGCGCCGATGTTCTGGCTTTGGATCAGGATCCTGATGCGGTCCGGCACGTCACCGAACGTCTGGCGCACCTCGGCCGCCGCATTATTGTGCGGCAGGCAAATTTCCGGTACGCAGACTGCGTTCTCGACGAGCTTGGGGTTCGCACCATCGGAGGCGCACTTCTTGATCTGGGTGTTTCTTCCCGGCAACTGGAAAACGCAGAGCGCGGGTTCAGTTTGGCTCGAAACGGTCCGCTGGACATGCGAATGGACCCGCGAACGAGCCTCACAGCCGCGACAATCATAAACGATTACAGCGAAGAGGAATTGACCCGCCTCTTTCGTGAACTGGGCGAAGAACCGGCTGCACGACGCATCGCGGCGATGATCGTGAAGATGCGCAAAACTTCGCCGTTTCGTGAAACGCTCCCTTTCGCGCGCACGATTGAAAAACTGGTGGGCCGGCATGGGCGCCACCATCCAGCCACTCAAGTGTTTCAAGCCTTACGCATGGAAGTAAACGATGAGCTCGGTGCACTGGAACAAGGGTTGCGCGTCCTGACTACGCGACTCGAGCGGGGCGGACGCATCGCGGTGATCACGTTCCACTCATTGGAGGACCGGATCGTGAAAAACTTCTTTCGCGATCACAGCAAGGAATGGGTCGACAAACCCGAATGGCCTGAACCGCGGCGCAATCCCGATTACGATCTCGCGCTTGTCACACCAAAGCCAGTGGAACCGAGCGAGGAAGAAGAGCGCGCGAACCCCCGATCACGAAGCGCAAAACTGCGCGTAGCGGAGAAAATCAAATGAACAGATCACGACGACGAAATTGTAACACGGTGAACGCGGCCTCATTGGCGCGCTGGATTGTGATGACCGCATTTCTCGCGCTTGCCGGATTGGCCTATGTGTATTTAACGCTCCAACTATATCACCTTGGCGAGCGCAGAAAGGCGGTGGAGACCGAGCTCGCGGCGTTGCGCACGAAAAACGATGCGGCGGCGAGCTCGATCGCATTGCTTACCTCGCGCACGGCTTTGCAACGCCGCCTGAAAGAAGGGTACCTGAAAATGATCCCCGTGTCGGACTCGAAGATCGTGCGGCTCACCATTCCCGCGCGATCGACCGACGAAGAAGCGGTTCAACCCGTCGCGAACCCTCTGCCGCAACATGATTCCAGGTAGCCGAACTCGTTGCGCTTTGGTCTGTGCCGCCTTTATCGGGCTGTTCAGCATCTTTTCGTTTCGTTTGATTTATCTGCAGGCAATCAAGCACGACGAATACGCCGGGCTCGCTGCGAAAAAAAATGTTCAGCAACAGATGATTTACGCCGAACGCGGCATGATCCTGGACGCGAACAATGAAGTTCTCGCAAACAATATTCCTGTGGAGACCGTGGTGGCCGACGGAACGCTTCTTAATGACATCCAAAAAACTGTTGATCTCCTGAATACCGAACTGGAGATCCCCTCCCAGGAACTGGCCGAAAAATTAAACAGCGGCCGCCGCTATATCATTATCAAGCGCGACGTGACCGCAGCCCAGGCAAGTGCGCTGCGCGAAAAACTCAGCGCCGCTAATTTGCGCGGAATCTATTTCGACCATGACGCCAAGCGCATTTACCCCAATGGTTCGATGCTTTGCCACGTCATTGGATTTACCGATTTCGATCACCACGGCATCCAGGGCGTTGAAGCCTCGATGGAGGAATACCTGCACGGACAGGATGGGTATCGTTTCATCGAGCACAACCGCGCCGGCAAGGAGATCGTCCCGTACCGCGGACAGGAGCGTGCGCCGCGCGACGGTTACCAGGTGCACCTGACCGTCGACCTCGGGTTGCAAAGCATCGTCGAGGACGAAATCGACGCTGCGATGAAAGAATATTCTCCCCAAAAGGCAACGATCATTCTGATGCGTCCGCAGACCGGTGAAATCCTGGCCATCGCGAACCGTCCGAATTTTGATTTAAACCTCCGGTCCGAGGCCAAGCCCGAACAAATGAAAAACCGGGCAATCATCGACATGATGGAACCGGGTTCAACGTTCAAGATCGTAGCGGCCGCCTCTGTTCTCAATGAACACAAGTTGCGTCCTGATTCCGAGGTTTTTTGCGAGAACGGAGTCTGGAACTATGGTGGCGCCCCTCTTCACGATCATCGCGCGTACGGTTATTTGAGTGTCCGCGACATTCTGATCAAATCGAGCAACATCGGAGCAGCGAAACTTGCTCTGACCGTCGGCGATCAAAAATTTTACGAGTACATCCGACGTTTTGGATTCGGCGAGCGAACCGGAATTGAACTGCCAGGCGAGATCGCTGGAGTTATCCATCCACCGCAAAGATGGAGCAAGATCTCCATTACTCGCATCCCGATGGGGCACGAAGTTGGCGTCACGCCGTTACAAATGACAGCGGCAATGGCAACGATCGCCAATGGTGGCAAACTGGTCACGCCGCGGATCATAAAATCCGTCACGGCATCCGACGGCAAAGTGATCAGCTCCGTTTCGCCCGTGGTACTACGCCAGGTGATCTCTCCTGAAACTGCCAAACAAATTGGTGATGCGTTGCGCGGTGTCGTGAGCGATCAAGGAACCGCCGCTGCAGCCGCTGTGCCGGGGTTTACGATTGCCGGTAAAACCGGGACGGCACAAAAAGTGAATCCACACGGCGGATATGATCACGGCAAATATGTCGTTTCTTTTCTTGGCTACCTCCCGGCTGATCATCCTGAGTTTGTGGGGCTCGTTGTACTGGACGATGCACATACGAGCACGCCTGAACTGAATTACGGCGGGAAGGTTGCAGGGCCGATTTTTTCCCGCGTAGCCGAAAAGGCCGCGCATTATCTTGACCTTGAGCCGCATGAGGAGATTCGCAAAGCGATTCCCATTCAGCGAGTCGAAAAACCAAAACCGGCAGAACGACTTCGCAAGTCGGTGCCGGCGACACGAATCGCCTTAACCAATGGTTCGCGACATTGACTCCGAAATACATTCGCGAGTTGAGTGCCTCGTCCCGGTTCGCCGTAGCAAATCCGTCTCCTCTCGGAGATGTTAAAGCCTCATGCAGCTCAAGACCCTTCTCTCTGCGACTCCAGTTCGCCAAATCTTCGGGCCAGTTGATCGCCCGGTGGAAAATATCGCGTATGACTCGCGGCGAGTACAAAGGCACACCATGTTCGTGGCGTTGCGGGGTGAGAAAACCGATGGGCACCAATTCATCGGGCACGCCATCGACAAAGGGGCGTCGGTGATCGTCGCCGAGCGCGAACAAAAGGATCCACGGGTTACTTGTTTAGCTGTTGATAACACTCGCGCCGCGCTCGCGGATTTTTCAGCGGCTTTTTACGGGAATCCAACCCGCAAGCTAAAACTCGCAGCAGTCACCGGTACAAATGGTAAGACCACGACGACATTTCTCATCAAACACATCTGCGAAAACGCCGGATTCCGCTGCGGATTGATCGGCACTGTTCGATATGAGATCGGCGAGAGGATTCTGCCGGCGATTCGCACCACACCTGAGTCGCTCGATTTACAGGAGCTACTGGCGCAGATCGCCAATGCCGGCTGCAAAGCAGCAGCGATGGAAGTTTCGTCCCATGCGCTAGCGCAGGAGCGGACACGCGGAATCGAATGGAACGCGGCCGTATTCACAAATTTGACTCAGGACCATCTCGATTTTCACGGCACGATGGAAAATTATTTCCAAGCCAAGGCAAAGCTCTTCACAGAACTGGCCGACCAAAAGCAAAAGACGAAACCGGTGGCGATCGTGAATGTCGACGACCGATACGGCCAACGGTTGGTCGACAAGTTGAACAAAACCGTGGCGGTTATGACATACGGAATGGGGTTACGCGCGGATTTCCGTGCTTCAAACTATCGCGCCGAATTCACTGGAACATCGTACCAACTTGATGCGCGCGGTAGGAGTTACCTGGTTCGTCTCCCTTTAATTGGCCGGTTCAACGTCACGAATTCGATCGCTGCGCTCGCTGCCGCCGAGGCCTTGGGAATTAGTCTCCGAAACGCGATCCTGAGTCTTGGGAAAGCGCCACAAGTGCCGGGGCGGCTGGAACTCGTTCCGGCAAAACGACAGTTTCAAGTGTTCGTTGATTATGCGCACACTCCCGACGCGCTCGCCAACGTTCTGAAAACCCTCCGCGAACTCCAGCCCAACAGGTTGATTGCGGTTTTTGGTTGTGGCGGTGATCGAGACAGGCAAAAGCGGCCGTTAATGGCGGAGATGGCGGACCGGCTAGCCGATTACTCCATCATTACTTCCGATAATCCCCGCAAGGAAGACCCCGGCGCGATAATCGCAGAAACCGAACAAGGATACCGCTCGAACCATTACGAAAAAATTGTCGATCGCACCGAGGCGATCAATCGCGCCGTTGCGCTCGCCGGTCCCCGCGACATTGTGTTGATCGCAGGTAAAGGGCACGAAAATTATCAGGAGTTCGCAGACTACACCATCCCGTTCGACGACATCCAGGTCGCGCGTCGCGCGATTGAAGATCATCCCGTTGAGCTCTAGTTATGAATCCGCTGACGCTTTTTCAAATCGTACAGCTTGCTGGAGCCTCGCTTTCATCCGGCGACGGGACTGTTGTAATCAATAAGGTCAGCACCGACTCTCGCACCATTAAGCCCGGTGAATTGTTCGTCGCATTGCGCGGCGAGAATTTTGAAGGCCACAACTTTGTCGAAGCCGCTGCAAAAGCCGGCGCAACAAGTGCGCTGGTTGATCTCAACTGGGCGGGCAATGTTCCGAACAATTTTGCGCTTGTCCGCGCGGCCGATACGCTGCGGGCTTACCAGGCACTGGCAGGCAATTACCGGCGGTCACTCGCGCTGAAGGTCCTCGCAATCACTGGAAGCAACGGAAAAACGAGTACGAAGGATTTCGCTGCGTCGGTGCTGGCGCGAAAATTTCAGGTCACCAAGACTGAAGGAAATTTCAACAATCACGTAGGCCTGCCGCGCACAATTCTGGAAGCCACTTCGGAGGATGAAGTTGCCGTTTGGGAACTTGGAATGAATCATCCCGGCGAAATCGCAGCGCTTTCGAAGATCGCCGCGCCCGATGCGGCCATTATCACGAATATCGGCGTAGCACACATCGAGTTCATGGGCTCACGCGAAGCGATCGCGATGGAAAAAGGAGCATTGGCCGAAGCAATCGAGCCACAAGGAACAGTGATTTTGAATGCCGACGATTCGTTCAGTGAAGGAATCGCTGCGCGCACGCGGGCAAAGGTTATTTTGGCCGGAACGACAGACGGAGCAGTACGTGCCATCGAGATTCGCCAGAGCGCCGACGGTTCGGAGTTCACAATCGTCGAAGGCGCACATCGTTGCCGTGCGCAACTTCCCGTTGCCGGTTTGCACATGGTGCAAAATGCATTGCTGGCCGTCGCCGCCGGGCGCGCATTCGGATTGTCCATCGAGGAATGTGCCGCCGGCCTCGCTGCAGCGCCGCTCACGAAAGCGCGCTTGCAAATCAAGCAGATCGGTGGCGTGCAATTTCTGGACGACAGCTATAACGCCAACCCAGACTCTGTGAAAGCGGCGCTGCGCACGTTAGTCGAGCTCGACACCGACGGGAAACGCATCGCTGTGCTTGGCGAGATGCGGGAATTAGGCGGCGAATCGGAGCGCGGGCACCGCGAGGTTGGTGAAACCGCAGCGACGCTCGGTGTGAATCAACTGATCACGATTGGCGAGATGGCTGAACTGATTGCGGAAGGAGCGCGCGCCGCCGGTTTGCACAAGGTTTCGTCGGCACCATCGACCGCTGAAGCTGCCAAGTTGTTAGGCGAGATTGCCGAGCCAGGTGATCTCGTCCTGATCAAAGGCAGTCGCGCCGCGCGCACGGAGGAAGTAATCGAGAAATTCGGCAACCAAAATTCGGCATTCGCGGGTTCGCCATGATGTACTACCACCATCACCTCAGCGGGCAGTTCATCGGGTTCAACGTTTTTCTCTACGTCACTTTCCGAGCCATTGCTGCGGCGGTCACTGCATTCTTGATTACGCTGGTTTTTGGAAATTTCGTCATCGCAAAGCTGCGGGCACTGAAAGCCGAACAACCGATACGAGGAGCATCGGAAGTCCACCGCCTCGCCGAACTACAGGGGGTGAAGCAAGGCACACCCACCATGGGCGGCGTGCTGGTGATTGGCGCCGTCGTTATTTCCAGCGTTCTCTGGGCGCGTCTCGATAACAAATTCGTCTGGCTGGCGCTTTTCAGCATGGTCTATCTCGGGGGCCTCGGGTTCGCCGACGATTATCTCAAAGTTACGAAGAAGAAATCCGAGGGAATTCACGGCCGGCTAAAGCTTCTTTTCCAAATTATCCTGGCGGCGGTCATCACTGGCCTTTTTCTGTCCGATCCATTGATAGAAGTGCAGGCGCGTACGCTGTACGTGCCTTTCATCAAAGCGCCGGTGATTGCGAACATGAGCTGGTTCACGTTCTTCTTTTTTGTGTTGGTCATCGTCGGTACCTCGAACGCGGTGAACCTCACTGACGGCCTTGATGGTTTGGCAATCGGATGCACGATCACCGTGGCCTTTGCGTATGCCCTGCTCTGTTACGCGGCCGGCAATTTTCGAGTGGCGGAATACCTGCAGGTACCGTTTTACCCATTCGCGGGCGAGTTGACCATTGTCTGCGCGGCGCTTATCGGCGCGGGCTTGGGCTTTCTCTGGTTCAACTGTTATCCGGCCAAGGTTTTCATGGGCGACACCGGATCGCTGGCCATCGGCGGCATGCTGGGCGTTGTGGCGATCTGTTGCAAGCAGGAGCTGCTACTGGTGGTAGTGGGTGGTGTTTTCGTAATCGAAGCTGTCTCGGTGATTTTACAGGTGCTGAGCTTCAAACTCACCGGCAAGCGGTTTTTCGTTATGTCGCCGCTTCATCATCATTTCGAGTTAACCGGCTGGAAGGAGACGACCGTAATCGTTCGCTTCTGGATCCTGTCGATCATTTTCGCGTTGCTCGGACTGGCCACGCTGAAACTGCGATGAACAACGGACGCTACAAAAACCAAAACGTAGCAGTGCTCGGTGCCGGGCTGAGCGGGAGTGCCGCGGCGTTGCTGCTCGCGTCCGAAGGAGGGCAGGTCACCGTGCTCGACAGCGCTAGCGAAAACGATTTACTGAAATCCACGCTAGACAATCTAAGGACACACGGCGTGCATGTCGTTTGTGGGTCTGAGGCCAACCAGAATTCAGTCGCGTACGACTGGATGGTTCTAAGTCCTGGCATCGATCCGGTTTCTCAGTTGGCGCGTAATTTTTCCTCGCGTGGAATTGATACCATCAGTGAGCTCGAGCTGGGTTGGCGTTCCTGCGATAAGCCAACCATTGCGGTAACAGGCACGAACGGCAAAACCACCACAACGGAACTCCTGGCTCAGATGCTGAATGCCTGTGGTCAGCGAACCATCGCCTGTGGCAATATCGGCAAACCGCTTTCAGAGGTCGCGCGGGAAAAACAGCCGGTGGACGTGCTGACAGTTGAAGTGAGCTCATTCCAACTGGAAGCGATCCGCACATTTCGTCCGTCGATCAGTCTCTGGCTAAACTTCGCTCCCGACCATTTGGATCGTTATCGCTCTATCGCTGAATATCGCGCGGCCAAGCTGCGCATTTTTGAAAACCAAACAGAGCAGGACGTCGCGGTCGTCAATGCAGCAGAAGCGCTTCCGACCATTCGACCACAGCGCATCACTTTCAGTGCTTATTCCAATCGAGCCGATTTCCGGGTGTCTGACGGAGCAATCGTTTACGAAAATCAGCCCGTGTTGCGGCTGGCTGACACGAAGCTGCGCGGACTGCATAACATCGAGAATCTGATGGCAACGCTTGCTGTTGGCGTTGCTCGCGGCTTGTCCTTCGAGCAGATGGTTCCGGCGATACGCGATTACGAGCCGCGCCCGCATCGGTGCGAGTTTGTACGCGAACTCGATGGCGTCGATTACGTGAACGACTCTAAGGCCACGAACCTGGATGCAGTCGAGAAGGCCCTGGCAGCGCAGACCAAGCCCGTTGTGCTTATCGCAGGCGGGAAAGATAAAGGATTCACGTTCGACCCGTTGCGTTCTCTGGTGAAACACAAAGTTAAATCAGCCGTGCTGATCGGCGAAATGGCGGAGAGCATCGGCCGCTCATGGCACGGCGCGGTGAAATGCGAAATCGCAGCTTCACTCGCCGATGCTGTTGAGCGCGCACGTAGCCTCGCCGGCGCGGGCGAGGTTGTCCTGTTCTCTCCAGGCACATCGTCTTTCGACATGTTCAAAAGTTATGCCGATCGCGGCGATCAATTTCGCAAACTGGTGCAAGCGCTCCCGCGATGAAAAAGATCAAAATACCGCGCCTTTTCAACGGTAAGAAATTATCGGCAGCGACAGCGCGCCGCGCGTCGGCGGCGTCTGCAGGAATGGACTTCGAAGGCATTCCAGAGCCAAACATGAAATTGTCCCGGGCATTGCTCATCGTTTTGCTTCTGCACGTCGTTGCTGTGTCGGGAATCATAGCGTTTAACGCGATCAAGACGCGTGAGCGCGCATTCGTGCCTCCGACATCGACCGAAACCGAAGACAAACCTGCCGAGACGGCGCAACCAGCAACTCACGCGAGCACCGAGAAGGCTCCAGTTGGAGTGACGCAAAAGGACAATGTTCGCCAACATGAACCGAAACCTTCTCATTCGCCTGCGAAGGAGGAACAGGCGAAAACGGTTTCATCTTCGGGAAAGACTTACGTTGTGACAAAGGGCGATAATCCAGTCGGTATCGCAAAGAAATTGAAAGTGTCTTACAGCGACTTGATGGCGCTCAATCATATTGACGACCCTCGCAAATTGCAGATCGGGCAAAAGCTCTTAATTCCTGAAGCAGCAAAGCCGAAGACCACCAGTCCTAAAGCGGCGGATAAAAAGAAAAAACAAGACAAAGTCAGTAGTGAGAAAAGCGATGCGAAGACGCATCGTACTCCCAAACCGCATCGCCCAAAATCTACGGACACGAGTGCCTCGTTTCGCGCAAGTTTTTGCAGTTCCATTGCGTTCTCGCCTCGCTTTCATGCCTTAACACCTTATGCGTCGTAAAAGCGCCTACATACTTTTTCTGGCGGTGCTGGGATTGCTCGTCATTGGCATCGTGATGCTCTTTAGCACGAGCGCCTACGCACGGGACAGCCATGGAGACGTTTATTTTTTCATTAAACGCCAGGCGATGTGGATTGGGATTGGTCTTGTCGGATGCATTTTCGCCGCACTCGTAAACTATCAATTCTGGCAAAAGACATGGTGGCTTTGGTTCGCGATGGCGCTGGGCGCGCTGGCGCTTTGCTACATCCCCCATATCGGAATGCGCATCAATGGGTCGCGCCGCTGGATCGGCTACGGCCCGATCACCTTTCAGCCATCAGAACTCGCAAAAATCGCGGCGATCTTTTTTCTCGCTACCTGGTTTGCCCGACGTGAAAAGCCGGACGGCAATGTCTTGTCGGGGTTCATCATTCCGCTTGGAATTATCTGTGTGCCCGCTGCGCTTGTGCTGGGGGAGGTCGACCTTGGGACGACGGCTTTGATCGCAGCAACGGCATTTGTTGTGATGTTTATCGCCGGCACCAATCCGCTATGGCTTGGCGGTCTCGCTGTCGCCGTGTTGAGTGGACTGATCCTTGTTGCGACGCAAATCTCGGAGCGCATGGGACGGCTCTCCGCATTTCTCCATCCCCAAAACTACAAGGACGACGCCGGACTGCAGCAAATGCAGGCATTGATCGCCTGGGGAAGCGGCGGGATGGACGGCCTCGGCCTGGGCAACGGCCGCCAGAAAATGTTGTATCTGCCGTATGCACACACCGATTTTATCTTTCCAATCATCGGCGAAGAACTCGGTCTGCGGTTCAGTCTTCTGGTGGTTTTTTTGTTCGTTGTGATAATTGTTTGCGGCATCATGATTGCGCTGCACGCTCGTGACCGTTTTGGACTGCTGCTCGGCTGCGGGATTGTTTCGCTCCTCGCGCTGCAGGCAGCGGTCAACATCGGCGTGACGACATCGCTGCTGCCTAACAAAGGCCTTCCATTGCCCTTTATTAGCTATGGAGGTTCGAACCTGGCCGCGTGTATGTTTGGCATTGGCTTGTTAGTGAACATTTATCGGCAGGGCATTCTAGAGCCGGCGCCAGTGAAACGCGCCACAATGAATGCGAAAGTGACGCCGCGAATTTGATTAACGTAGCCCGGATAAATCGAACATGAACGCTGTCATCGCATGTGGAGGAACCGGTGGGCATCTTTTCCCGGGCATCGCTGTCGCAGAAGTGCTGCAAAATCGGGGTCACCAAGTGATGCTGTTAGTTTCGGAAAAGGACATCGATGCAATCGCGCTTTCTGGTCGGACGAATTTCCAGATCGAAAAATTACCAACGGTTGGATTGCCTTCGCCATTTTCTCCCGCGTTTTTCGGGTTCACTCGCCGGTTTGTGGAAAGCTTATCACTGTGCCGCTCTATCTATCGCAAGTTTAATCCGCACGCCGTTCTGGGCATGGGCGGGTTTACTTCCACTGCGCCAGTGCTAGCTGGTCGATTCCGCGGTATCGCCACGTTCATTCACGAATCGAACGCGGTGCCCGGAAAAGCGAACCGTTGGACTGCGCGAGCAGTGAATGCCGTTATGCTCGGTTTCAAGGAATGCGCGCCGTTTTTTCCGAAAACGCGCACCGAAGTCACTGGTACACCGGTTCGCACCGAACTAGTGCGTCTGGACCGAGCCGATTCGCGGCGGAAACTCGGATTGCGAGAGGACTTGCCTACCCTTCTGGTGATGGGCGGCAGCCAGGGCGCCAGCGGAATTAATCAGGCGCTGATCAAAGCGCTGCCGTTTTTGCAGGGCGTGCCGCTCCAGGTGATCCACCTTTCCGGTACGCGGGACGAACGCCTCGTTTCCGACAACTATCGACGAGAAAATGTCCCGGCTTACATCGGTGCGTTTCATCATCAAATGGAGGAAGTGTACAGCGCCGCTGATCTGGTCGTCGCGCGGGCGGGCGCGGCGAGCCTCGCAGAATTCGCCGGCTTTTCATTGCCGGGCATTCTGATTCCATTTCCTTATGCTGCGGACGATCACCAAACGCGCAATGCAGAGATCTACGCTCGTGCTGATGCCGCAATTCTTCTGAAGCAGTCGGATCTCACCGGTGAATTGCTCGCCAGCAACATCCGCCAGCTAATGGAAAACCCGCAGCGGCTGCAGCAAATGGCAGAAAATTGTGCACGTCTCGCGCCAAACGATGCGGCTGGTCGCGTAGCAAGCACAATGGAGAAATACACGACGCATGAAGCTCACGTCTGACGCAACTGCCGCGCGCCCCGATTCTCAGCGCAAAAGATCTCGGCGGCGTAATCCGTTGCCAGACTGGCCGAAATTTCTGACCGCTGAACAGCATCGGATCCATCTGGTGGGTGTTGCAGGAAGCGGGATGAGCGGGCTTGCCGGACTTCTTATTGAGCTGGGACATTCGGTGAGCGGTTCGGATAAGGTCACCACGACAGAGACCGAGCGCCTGCAACGGCTCGGCCTGCATTTTCATGAGCAGCATCTCGCGGAGCATGCCGACGCTGCGGAGCTCGTTGTTTTTTCCTCTGCGATTAAGGATGACAATCCAATTCTGGTAGCTGCGCGCAATTGCGGAAAACCGCTGCTCCGTCGGGCGGAAGCCGTCGCGGCAATCATGCAGTCCAAGCGCGGCATTGTGATCGCTGGAATGCATGGCAAAACGACCACATCTGCGATGACGGCGCATGTGCTTCGTGAAGGCGGACTGCATCCATCACATTATGTGGGCGCTGAAATTCCAATCCTCGGAACCAACGCGTATTGGAACCCACGCGGCGAATATTTTGTTGCCGAAGGCGACGAAAGTGACGGCACTTTGCGCTGCTTTCATCCCGAGCACGCACTCGTTCTAAACATCGAGGAAGAACACCTCGATTTTTATCCCGATCTCGCCGCAATCGAGAAAGTGTTCGCGCAATTGATCGATCAAACCAGCGGATGCGTTTTCTACAACATTGATGATCCGAACACCGCGCGATTGTGCGGAAAACGCAAAGGCGCAGTTTCCTACGGATTTTCCGAGCAAGCGGATTACCGCGCAGTCGACGTCGAGCTGCGAAATTTTGGTTCATCCTTTCTAGTTTGCCGACGCGGCGAGAAACTCGGGCAAGCCATTCTGAATGTTCCTGGAGAACACAACGTGCATAACGCTCTTGGAGTAATCGCGCTGGCTTCCGAGCTTTCTATTCCGTTCGATAAGATTACGGCGTCGCTTCGCAAGTTTGAGCACGCCCGCCGCCGCTTTGAGATCAAATACGCAAGCGACAGGTTTCTGCTGGTCGACGATTATGCGCATCATCCGACGGAAATTCGTGCCACGCTTCGCACAGCGAAATCGATCGGCCGGCGGCGGCTCGTCGCGATGTTCCAGCCACACCGTTTCTCACGCACAAAAGCGCTGTCCCGCGAATTCGGCAGCGCTTTCGGGGATGCCGATCGAGTTTTCATCACTGATGTGTATCCCGCAAGCGAGCCCCCGATTCCCGGGATCACCGGTCGGATTATTGTCGATGAAATCGTGCGACAGGGGCATCGGGGAGTCGGTTATCAGGTGCACCTGCAATCGGTGCATCGCGACGTAGGAAACATGCTGGAGGCAGGCGATCTTGTTTTGAGTCTCGGTGCCGGCAATATCCACGAACAACTTGAAATTATTGCCGCGGATCTCGTCATAGCCGAGAAACTAAAAGCGATCGTGGGCGAAGAAGGTGAGGTCCGTCTTTACGAGCCGCTGTCGAACCACACGACCCTGCGCGTTGGCGGCCCGGCGCAGTTTTGGGTCGAACCGCGGACCGAAAAGGCTTTCGCGGAGCTGATTCGCTTTTGCCGCGACGAACATCTGCCGCTGTTTGTTATCGGGCGAGGTTCGAATCTTCTCGTTCGCGACGGTGGCATCCGCGGTGTGGTCGTTCATCCGCATGGCGGCGATTTCGAAAAGATCGAAATCGCTGGATGCGAAATCACTGCGGGTGCGGGCGTAAAATTGAGGCAAGTCGCTTACGCTGCACGCACAGCAAATCTTGGCGGATTCGAATGGATGGAGGGAATTCCGGGAACAGTCGGCGGAGGATTGCGCATGAATGCTGGCGCGATGGGCTCGCAAACTTTCGAGAACGTAACCCGCATTCGTTATCTTGACGCCGAAGGAAACGCACACGCCAAAAACCGTAACGAATTGGAGGTTTTTTATCGACGGTTCCCGTTGCTCGAAAAAAACTTTGCTATCTCGGCAACATTCAGGGGCCACCCAGCCGAACGCACAGAAATCGATGCACGTTTGCGCGAATCGCAGGAGAAACGACGCACCACGCAACCTGCCGCCAAGAGCGCGGGCTGCATTTTCAAAAATCCGGTTACCATTCCAGCGGGCAAATTGGTGGACGAATTGGGTCTGAAGAACTCGCGCGTTGGAAATGCCCGCGTGTCGCGCGTACACGGGAATTTTATTGTGAACGATGGCGACGCAACGGCAGCGGACGTGCTTGAGTTGATTGACGACATCAAAAATGTCGCGCGGAAAAAACGTGGAATTGAGTTGGAGACCGAAGTGGAAATCGTGGGAGAACCGGAATGACAACGCGCGAGGAGTTACCGAAAAAAATTGCAGTGCTAATGGGAGGACCAGGATCGGAGCGAGAGGTCTCGCTTGCGACCGCGCGAGGCGTAGCGAAGGCGCTTCGGTCGTTAGGGGCTGAAGTGGTGGAAATCGACGTGCGCGATGAAAACTTCCAACTGCCAGGCGATATTGATCTCGCCTTTATCACAATCCACGGAACGTTTGGCGAAGATGGGCAGATTCAGAAAATTCTGGAACGCCGCGGGATTGCATATACCGGCGATAACGCCAGCGCGAGCGAGATCGCCTGGGATAAAAACCGCACCAAGGAAAAATTTCAGGAACACGGCGTAACGACACCACCGTGGGAAGTAATTCAAGCGGGACAAAAACCGACAATTCCGGTGCCGATCGTGGTCAAACCGGAGAGAGAAGGGTCAACAGTAGGCATCGTGATCGTGAAGAACCAAAACGAACTCGAGCCAGCCATCGCCGAAGCGTCAAAATATGATCGCGAATTGTTGATAGAAAAATTTGTGTCCGGGCGAGAATTAACGATAGGTATCCTCGGTGACCAAGCTTTGCCCATTATTGAAATAATCCCCAAGGGCGGCTTTTACGATTTCAACAATAAGTACCCGTTTCTAAATCCGCAGGCGGGCGGCGGAGCGAAGCATGTCTGCCCGGCGAACCTCGACGCGGAAAAGACAAACGAGATTCAGCAACTCGCCCTGCGAGCATTTCGGGCAGCCGGTCTCCAGGTTTATGGCCGGGTGGACGTAATTCTGCCCGAAAACGGGCCGGCAACCGTTTTGGAGGTCAACACTATTCCCGGCATGACCGAAGCCAGCCTGTTGCCCGAAGCGGCAGCGGCAGCCGGTATCGGTTACCCGGACCTTTGCGCACGGATCATCGCGCTTTCTCAAGTTCGCCAACGCAATGAGCAGACGCGAGCCAGAATGGAAGGGAAACGATGAGTTTTCGCCAAAGAACTTCCCGAACACGCAACCGGCGACTGTCCAATGTGCGACAACGTCGGCAGCAACACTTGCTGGATGTAAAAGTTCGTTCGCGTCGGGCGACCCAGAATCGCCTTCGGAGTGCGATGGGCCTGGTGTGGAAAATGGCTTTGTTCCTGATCTTGTGCGCAGGCGGTTTCGTGGGTGCGCGAGAAGCGGCAAAACGCCTTTTTTTTCAAAATCCGGATTACCAGGTCAAAACAATCGAATTGCAGACCGACGGCACTCTCCAGCGTGAACAAGTCCTGAAGGCAGCCGATCTGCACGAGGGCACGAACATCTTCAGCGTCAATCTGGCGAAGGTGCGCGATCGCATACAGCAGCTTCCTCAGGCCGACGAAGTTGAGGTAGTACGCAAACTGCCCAGCGAAATCGAGATTCGGATTGTGGAACGAAAACCAGTCGCCTGGATTACCAGCGAAACAGAAATCACCGATCCGTTTGCGTCGGATTCCGCCTTTTTAGTAGGCGCGCGGGGTGTTTTGATGAAGCAAAAGAAATTGCTGCCTGAATATCTTGGATTGCCCCTGATCGTGGGTTGCTCGGGCGAATCGCTCGAAGCAGGAAAGACTCTCGAATCTCCTGAAGCAAAGACAGCGCTCGAGTTGCTGCGACTCACCGAGAGCAGCTTTTTGCAAACCCGCTTTCAGATTCGCGAAATCGATATTTCAAAAAATTATTGTCTCCTGGTCACCGACAAGAATCGCAGCCGTGTCATGTTCGCTTTGAACGATCTCGAAGAGCAACTGCGGCGGCTGCAAGTGTTCCTCGATTATTGTGACAATACCAAACAGGATTTGGAGACGCTGAATCTGGTCGCGCAACGGAATATTCCCGTGACGTTTACCAGTGCGGCGGCGGATGTCATCAACGATACACTGGAGCCCCCTGTCGAGCCGCGGATCATGAAAGCAATCCCAGTTCATGGGCCGGAAAATCGAGCTCACCAAGTTCCCGGCACACAACAAACTGCATCTTCAGCGCCGAAATCGCGCGCTGCTTCCATGATCCCTCCAAAAGCAATTCATAACCAACAAAAGAAAGCCGAGTAAAAATGGCGAACAATAATTTGATGGTCGGTCTCGAGATTGGGACTTCCAAGATCTGCGTGGTCGTAGGAGAGAGCCGACCTGATGGCACACTCAAAATTTTGGGCGTAGGCCAGGCGCCATCGCGCGGCGTACGCAAGGGCGAGATCGTTGATTTTGAAACGGCAATGAAATGCGTGCACGAAGCCGTTGTGGATGCCGAACAGAAAAGCGATGTGATGATCAAGAGCGTCTACGTCGCTGTCGCCGGCTCACACCTGCAGAGTTTCAACAATCGCGGGTGCGTCATGCTGCCAGAGGACCGGGATGAAATCGATGAGCAGGATGTAGAAGATGTAAAAATTAATGCGCGCGAGGTGAGTATTCCCGCGCAAAACGCGTTCCTGCATTCTGTCATTCAACATTATCAGGTCGACGGCCAACAGGGCGTGCTGAATCCAGTCGGAATGCTCGGCGAAAAACTGGAAGCCGATTTTCACATAATCCACGGAGTACGCACAAGGATCCAAAATACGATTCGATGTGTGAAAGAACTGCCGCTGGACGTGGAGGACGTGGTTTTTAGCGGCCTGGCGTCGGCGCAGGTCGTGCTCACCCAGCACGAAAAAGATCTCGGCGCACTGGTGATCGATATGGGCGGCGGGACGACTGACTACGTGTTGTACTCTGAAGGCGCGGTGCGACAAAGCGGTTGTCTGGCCGTGGGCGGCGACCACATCACCAACGACATTTCCATGGGTCTGCGCATTCCGATGGCGCGCGCAGAGAAATTAAAGACCGAAGAAGGCAGCTGCGTTCTCGGAAATTGTCTCCCTGGCGAAGCGATCTTGCTCAAAGACGATTCCGGTTTTGCGGGCAAAGAGATCGAGCGTGAAATGCTAAACACCATCATTCACCTGCGGCTGCGCGAAGCATTTGAGTTGCTCAAACGCAGACTCGAAGAGGAACCGTATCTTGGTTATCTCGGTGCCGGTATTTTCATCACTGGCGGCTGCAGTCTCCTGAGCGGAATCGATCATCTCGCCGCGGACATTTTCGAGATACCGGCCAATCTGACGCATGCACAGGCCGCATGGGGTGTGACATCGGCGGTGGAAAATCCCCAATTCTCTACCGCAATCGGGTTGGTGAAATTCGCGCAAGTGATGCACACGGATCGCCCCGCTCGAGGGTTTGGCCGGATCTTTAGAGGACTTTTCAGCGGAAAACGATGAGGAAACACCAAGCTCCAACATGCAGATACGCAGTTGTCATCCTGAGCAAAGGCGAAGGATCTCTGGTTTGTTCCGGCTTTTACACCGACATCCAGAAATGTCTTGCTTCGCTCAGCATGACAACATGGCGTGGCGGCGTGGTGCCCCCTCCTCCGAGTTGCTCCAAATGGTAGAAATGAAGGTTGGTTAAAAAAATGATTCAGCTAAACAAAAACTATACTCTTCCGGAACGTCTGGCGGAGTTTATTCCAATTAAGATTGTCAGCGTCGGTGGAGCCGGTTTGAACGCGCTCGACCGCATCGTGCTTGACGGATTGGAGAGAGCCGATGTGGTCGCCATCAACACTGATGTGCATTCACTGACGAGTTCAGTGGCAACGCGCAAAGTGCAACTTGGCCGGAGTGTGTCGCGCGGTTTGGGTGCAGGCGGCGATCCCGACGTTGGTTATCAAGCAGCCTTGGAATCAGCTGATGAAATTCGCGAAGCTTTGACTGATTCTCGTGTGATTTTCATTTGTGCCGGGCTTGGTGGCGGCACCGGATCAGGTGCCGCGCCGTACATTGCACAAGCGGCCCGCGAAGCTGGCGCACTGGTCATTGCCTTTGTGACTCTTCCATTTGGATTCGAGGGCAAACGGCGCAACGCGCAGGCGCGCGAAGCGCTGGCACGGCTCAGCGAGTTTGCGCATGCGGTAGTTTGTTTCGAAAACGACCGAATGGGTGATCTGACTACGCCGCAGGCAGGAATTCATCAGGCCTTCGCGATGGCGGATATGACCATCTCCCAAAGCGTGCGATCGATCGTGAATCTTATCCAGCGGCCCGGACTCATCCGCATTGGCTTCGATGATTTGCTGTCGGCTCTGCGCACACGCAATAGCCGTTGCTTGTTTGCTTATGGCGAAGCCGATTCGGATAATCGCGCGCATGACGCCCTGACCCATGCGCTGAAAAATCCGTTGATGGATCGCGGCCGAATGTTGGCAGACGCAACACACGTGCTCGTGCAAGTAGCTGGCGGACCTGGAATGACTCTCTCCGAAGTGGAGATCCTGATGCAGGAACTTGGACGCCATGTTAGCGAGCAGACACAAATTCTATTTGGCGCAGTCGTGGATGCACGTCTCGGAGATCGATTGAGCGTCACGATCATCAGCTCTCTGTCCGCAGAAGAAGAAGTTCTGCTGGAAACACCGCCCGCGCCGATCACTACGCCTGCAGCGCCGCCCGTTCGGGAGCGATATCAAGCCCCGGCACCGGAACCTCAGGTTCAAATTGAAGAGCCCACCGTCGAAGTTCAGCATCTAGAGGGAACGATTGGGTTCGAAGAACCTGTCGCGGCGGCTGACACCGAATCAGTCGCGACCCCTATTTCCACTGAACCGCCGGTTGTAGCGGCTCGTAATGGCGAACCCGAGTCTCCAATCACCATGCCACAGGAGAAACTAGTTCCGTGGAAGGAAGAGAAGGCGCCGGCCGAAAAACCAGCTACCCCAGCAAAGCAGGAAGTCCTGCAATTTGAACCTGTGACTCGCGGTCGCTTCGAAAAAAGCGAACCCACAATCATCGAAGGCGAAGACCTCGATGTGCCGACTTATTTGCGAAAGAACATCAAAGTGAAGTGACATCGCTCGTTAGGCGATGTCATGTCTTGAGCGGAGCGATCGAAGTCGAGGGATCCTAGGACGTTACGGAAGGGTTTCGCCAGCGGGGTTCCTCGACTTTGCTGGGAGTGACCGAAGTCAGGACTTCTTCATCAGATCCAGCACTGCCGTCGTCATTCCGATAATGCCTGTACGAATCGTCGGCTCAGGAACCGGTGCAAACTTACCCGAGTGCAGCGTCGGCAATTCCTTCCCGGTCCGTTTGGATTCCGCGATCTTCGCGGAATCGACTGCACCGAAATGAAAATTAACCGCCGGAATGGAGTGATCCGGCAGGCTGTATTCGGAAAAGTCTTCACCACCCATCACGGGATCGATGATCTCGACATTGTCCTCGCCTAATGATTTTTTCCAAACGGCGACAAGCCGCTTGGTGAGTTCCGGATTGTTGTACATGGCAGGCGCAAAGAAATCTCTGGACACGGTCACAATTGGAGCCAACTCCGGCGGTATTCCAGCGGCTGCCGCGCAACCTTTTGCAATTCGATCCAGACCTGCAAGCACGCGTTCGCGTACCTCTGGTTTATATGTGCGAACCGTGAGCTGCATCTTCACTTCATCCGGAATGATGTTGTGTTTAGTTCCCCCGTGAATTGATCCCACAGTGATAACAACAGGATCCAACGGATTATTTTGACGGCTTATGATAGTCTGCCAAGCGTTGATAATTTCGGCTGCAAGGACGATCGGATCCTTCGTCTTGTGCGGATAGGCGCCGTGTCCGCCGATGCCTCGAACCGTGACATCGACTGAATCGACGTTCGCAGAGGCATAACCTTCGGTTACGACGATGCGGCCGGTTTTAACATCGGCTTTATCATGAAAACCAAGTGCGAAGTCGGGTTTTCCGAATCGCTCATACAGTCCGTCTTTGAGTAACGCCCGTGCACCGGTGCCAATCTCCTCTGCTGGTTGCGCCACGAACACGATTGTGCCGTGCCATTGATCTTTTAACTTCGCAAGAGCGCGCGCAGTGCCGATAAACGCCGCAACATGTGTGTCATGGCCGCAGGCGTGCATGACATGAACGTCCTTACCCTCGTCGTTTTTGGCGATCACCTTGCTGGCGTACGGCAAGCCCGTCTCTTCTTCTACAGGCAAAGCATCCATGTCGGTACGGACAAGCACCGTTGGCCCCTCGCCATTTTTCATCACTCCAACCACTCCGTAAGGCTTGAGCTTGGAGTTTTCATATTTTCCGAGATGCTCCGTGACCTGGCAGCCTACGGCGCGCAATTCTTTCGCGACCAACGCTGCGGTTCGTTCTTCCTGCCCGGATAATTCCGGGTGGGTATGCAGGTCTTTGTAGATCGTCAGAAGTGACGGCAATTCCGCGTCAGCGAGCGATTGCGGCGTTTGCTGCGCGAACACTGAAATCGCGAACACCAACCACAAGCACACCGGGGGCAGGATTAGAATTTTCATGTCGGATGATGAACGCGATGCGACTGTAGGGCAACCGCTCCGGTTGCCGGGCAAAGGCAAACGATGCCGCTGCCCTACAATTTGTCATTCCGAGCGAAGTCGAGGAATCTCTGATTAATGGAATTTGAGAAAAATGCGCTCCTCTTTGGTGTGGACCCGACGCCACGGATCGTGGCCGTCGAATTGGGCGAAACCGGCACCGTGTGCGTCCACCGGCGGGAAGCAGACGGTTCGACGGTTACCGACGTCGAGCCATTTCATCCATTTGTCTGGGCAGATTCAGATGTTGTTGATCTTGGTATCGAGACAGAAAAGCTTCGCGGCGATCTAAAGTACGGCTGGCTTATCACAGTCGATAGCTGGAAGGAATTGATTGCGCTTCGCAATGGACTAAAGAACGCCGGCCGCGATTTCTTCGCGTTTACCGACCCGATTCAGCATTATCTCACTGCGACTGGTCGCACATTGTTCAAGGATCTCGCGTTTGAAGAGCTCAAACGAATGCAGATCGAGGTACTTTCGGCAGAAAGGAGCAGCGACTCCGATCATATCATGAGCATCGCATTGTCGGACAACACCGGCTGGGAAGAGTTGATCGTCACCGATTCGAACAACGCAGAAGAATCGGAGAGAAACTCGCTCAGGCGACTTACCGCACTCATCAAAGAACGCGATCCGGATGTAATCGAAGGCCACGATCTGTTCCGTGTACATCTGCCGCTGCTTGTCGCCCGCGCGAAGAAGTTGAAAACTAAACTGGACTGGGGACGCAGTGGTGGCTTTCTCCGCTCCCGTCCGTCGCGACTGCAGATTGCGGAGAAAACCATCGATTATCCGAAGTTCACGATCGATGGCCGCCATTTCGTCGATACGTTTTTGCTGGCTCAATTCTACGACGTCGGCATGCGTTCTCTTGCAGGATTCGAACGCGCGGATGTGGCCCGACATTTCGAACTCTGCGATAACGAAGAGCTTTCAGCCTTAACCGGAAAGGAACTGGAACGAGCGTACCAAAGCGATTCGGAAACATTCAAGCGACGCGCGCTATGCGGTGTTCGTGAAACGCGCGCTTTATCGAATCTATTAAGCGCGAGCTACTTCATTCAGGCGCAGATTTTTCCTTATAACTATCAGGACGTAATCGTTCGTGGCAACGCCACGCGCATCAACGCGCTGTTCCTCCGCGAATATTTTCGGCAACGCCATTCCATTCCCGAACTGCCAATGCCTCGCGGATTCGAAGGTGGTTACACCGACATCTTCTTTACCGGTGTGGCGCGGAACGTCTGGCATTGCGACGTAGCATCGCTTTATCCGTCGATCATGTTGCAGTTCGACTGCTTCCCGGCGACGGATGAACTTCAAATTTTTCGGCACTTGCTCACGGACCTGCGCAAGTTCCGGCTCGAAGCCAAGGCGAGAATGCGAGCGGAACGAGATCCCGCGAGACTGCATCATCTCCAGGCACTACAGAACACGTTCAAGATCCTTCTAAACAGCTTCTACGGTTATCTGGGATTCGCGCAGGGACATTTCGCAGATTTCGATGCGGCGGCGCGTGTCACGCAAATCGGGCGTGATTTGCTGAAAAAAATGATCGACTGGCTCACCGCGCGTGGAGCGAAGGTTATTGAAGTCGATACCGATGGAATTTATTTCGTCCCGCCTGTGGACGCGACGCCTGGTCGCGTTGGAGACAATAGAGACA
>DATDFM010000119.1:0-20228 GCA_036522635.1 Candidatus Udaeobacter sp.
ATGGGAGAATTTTTCCGGAAAGCGCTCATCTCATACAAACACGCGCAAGCCATGCCAAAGACCGGCGCCGTCGATCAATGGATGCTGGATCAGGTTCCCGTGACTTTCACCACTTACACAATCAGAGAAGAAGACTTGAAACAGGTCGGCGACGTCCCGGGAAATCGCGCAGACCAGGCGAAATTGAAATGGTTGCCTTACACCTCGTTCCTGGAATTCGTCGCCGAGCGCTTTCATTCCGCCGAATCCTACATTGAGAAACTCAACCCCGGTAAAAACTGGGAACACCTTGAGCCGGGAGAAACACTCAAGGTGCCGAATGTCTTGCCATTCGAAGTCGAGAAATTCACGGAAGGGAAAGTTTCTGAAAATCCGGTGTTCGCTTCTCGCAAAATTTTCGTCGATACGCACGAGCATTTACTGGAGGTATTCGATCATGATCAGCTGGTCTGCGTATTTCCGATCACGCCCGGATCCAAAACTCTGCCGGCACCTGTCGGCACATGGAAAATTTTGGGTGCGAATGTCTGGCCCTGGTTCCGTTACGACGAAGGCATGCTGAATTACGGCGTGCGTACCGAGAATTACGTCAATCTGCCGCCAGGTCCGAACAATCTCGTCGGCGTTCTATGGATGGGCTTGAACAAGCCTGGGATTGGTATTCACGGGACAAATAATCCGGAAACAATTGGCCGCGCCGCGAGCCACGGTTGCATTCGCCTCGCCAATTGGGACGCCGCGCGCGTGAAAGAACTGGTGAGCGTGGGGAATACCGTCATCATTTTCTAGGTGGAACGCGACCTCCGGGCGCGTTGGCAAGATGCGGCTCTGCCGCCTGACATCTGCGCTTTCGGCGAATTAGTTTGCATCGTCTTCGGAGCCGTAACGGATGCGAAGCAACGGCCGGGCTTTCCAGCCGATCCACCTTTATTAAAATTTTTCGCGCGGAATCGCGATTTCAAACGTCTAGGCTGGTAGATCGCAAAAATGGATGCCAGCGAACGCGAACAGTATAGGGCGGCCATACAAGGCGATCGAAAGGCATTCGAGATGATCATTCGCACGCACAGTCGAACCCTTTTCGCGATTGCTTACGGCATTTTGCAGAACCGCGAGGAAGCCGAAGACGTGGTGCAGGACTCGCTGGTCAAGGCTTGGAAGATGCGTTGGCGCGTGCGCGACCCGGAGAAATTTCCTGCGTGGTTAAGCATGATCGCTCGCCATCGCGCACACGATGTTTTTCGCAAACGGCGATTGGTTCCTTTCAGCACCGAAAGTATCGAAACAAACCAAGCCAACACGCCTGATATTGCAGGCATCGATCAACAATTACACTCAGCGCTGGCGACCTTACCGGAGCTACATCGCGCCGCGCTCACTCTTCGCTATTTCGAAGAAATGGATTATCGGACGATCGAAAACAGGCTCGATCTGACGAATGGTGCCCTTCGCGGAATTCTCGGTCGCGCGCTCGCTTCGCTGCGCAAACAACTTCGCCCGGCTCTCACTTCAACCGACTAAACCTATGGCAACCGTTCACGACGAAATCGACAACTGGCTCGCAGCCGATCTTTACGGGGAACTCTCCACCGAAGAACAGCGCCAGCTACATACTCATCTCGTGGATTGCTCCTCATGCCGGAGGAGTCATCAGGAAACCAAAACAATGAACAAAATTTTGGAAGAAACGTTCGCTCCGCAGCAACCCGATCCAAGCTTCGAAGGACGCATGCTGGCCGGGTTTCGCACCCGCATTCCCGAAAGAAACCGCCTCGTCAAATTGGTCTTCGATCTGATGCGTTTCCGCGCTACACAAATCGCGGCAGTTGCTGCTCTGCTACTTGGACTTGTGCAGCTCGGGCGCATGATCACCGGCGAAACTGCAGCTTCGCTCCGCAGTCGCGAACATTACGCGAACGAACAATCGTTCGAACAGCCTTCACAAGCTGCCGGGACACTAGAGCCCGCCCGCGCCAACGCTTTGGATAAAGCGGGCCAGCTTTCGGCTGGAAAACCAAAAGATCTTGCACTCGCACCACCACCGCCAATGGCTGCTGAAACCAGATCAACCGTCGAGCAGGACTCCAAAGCGTCTCCAGCAACAGCTCAGCCAGTTGAGACTGCGCAGCGCGCAATGGCTGAACAGGAAAATGCCAGCGAAGCGGTAACGATGAACGACCGAGCTAAGCCGGGCTCAGCGGAAACAACCCCGGCTGCCGTGGCAAATCGCAAACTTATCCGCAACGCTACTGTTGAACTGGAAATCGTCAGCTTTGATGAGGCTGTGCAAAGAATCACTGCTCTGGCAAATGAAGAACGTGGCTATGTAGCCACGACGAATTCGCACAAACAGGTAAATGGCAAGCTGCGCGGCGATGTCGTGGTTAAGGTGGTACCCGAAAACCTGGATCGATTTTTGCAAAAGATTCGCGGGCTCGGCGAATTGAAGAATCAAACGTTGGGCACAGAAGATGTGACAAAAACGTACTTCGATACCGACGCACGATTGAAGAATGCACGCGTGATGGAACAACGATTAATCGACATGCTGAAAACTAAAACTGGCAAAGTTTCAGATTTGCTTCAGGTCGAAAAAGAACTCGCTCGTGTACGGGAAGAGATCGAGAAGATGCAGGGCGAACTGAAATACTGGGATTCGCAGGTGCAATTCGCCACGGTGACAATCTCGCTTTCGGAAAAGGATATGGAAGTGCCGGCGGCGTTCCTGATCAAGGAGCGTTCGCAGCTCGCGCTTTATACACCAAACGTTGAGAAAGTTTACGACGACATCAAAGCGCTTGCCTCACAAAAAGTGCAAATCACAAAC
The DNA here is from genome assembly GCA_036522635.1 of Candidatus Udaeobacter sp. Lineage (GTDB taxonomy): Bacteria > Verrucomicrobiota > Verrucomicrobiia > Chthoniobacterales > UBA10450 > Udaeobacter. The sequence continues at coordinate 2,828 of DATDFM010000119.1, forward strand.
GCACAACTCAACCGCGACTATTCCGGACGCGTCTCCGCGACAATGAGCATGTTGATCGCACCGCAAGAGAGTGACACGGTGATTGCGCAGGTAAAATCTTTTGGCCGCGTGGAAAATTTCCAAACCCAAACGGTGCGCATTGCTCAGGGTGGCAGTCCCGAAGCTGCAGGATCGGAAAACGCAAAAACGAAGCGTGACAAGGTGGAGCTCAACATCACGATCTCACGCGAAGAACAGGAGCAGGCGTTTCAGCAGACAAGCCTGCGGATTCGCACGTCGTCCGTGGACCAAAAGGCAAAGGACCTTCGAACGATCGCTGAAAAACGCGGCGGCCGCGTTCGCAGTTCCAGCTTCAGTCGTGATCCCGATGGACGCGAACTGACAAACCTTTCGTTGCGCGTGCCGATGAAAAATTACCCGGCGCTGATGCAATCGCTGGATTCGTTAGGCAAAGTAGAAAACGTGACTGTGCAACGCCAGGATCGAACAGGTACGCAAATTGATGAAGCCAACGCGCCAGTCGATATTTCCATTCAGGTTTATAGCGAGGGCAATATTGTTTCTCAGCAGAGCGGCCCGCTGGCCACGCTGCGACGCACCCTGGCACAGAGCGCCGGTGCGATCATGTGGAGCGTGCGCATGATTGGTGTCGCAATCGCATTCCTCGCGCCATGGGTAATCGCAATTGTTCTGATCGCTTGGATTACGAAACGTGTAATCCGCGCACGGCGATAGGTGGAACGCGACCTCCGGGGGCGTTGCCAAGATGCGGCTCTGCCGCCTGATATCTGCGTCTTGGGCGAATTAGTTTCCATCATCTTCGGAGAAGCCGATCCACCGTGCGTGTAATCGAACGGAAACATTCTTGCCGGTGCTGCAAACGAATCGTAAGTTATTTCAATCGAGGAAGTCCCCGAATGAATTCTAAAAGTGGTATCAGTTACGACAACGCGGCCGTCGCCAGTTGCCCCAAGCATTTGCTTCAATTCGCAGTCGATCAGCGCTACCACGACTACACTCCGGTCGATCACGCGGTCTGGCGATTTATCATGCGTCAGAATATTTTTTTCCTGAAGGAGTACGCGCATAAAGTTTATTTCCAGGGACTTCTAAACACTGGCATCTCCTTTGAACGGATCCCTCGCATCCAGGAGATGAATGATATTCTCGCGAAGATTGGCTGGGGCGCTGTGGCTGTAGACGGATTCATCCCGCCGGCGGCTTTCATGGAATTTCAGGCGTACAAGGTGCTGGTCATCGCGTGCGATATGCGCCAAATCCATCACATCGAATACACGCCGGCGCCGGACATTGTGCATGAGGCCGCCGGGCACGCGCCGATCATTGTCGATCACGAATACTCGGAATATTTGCAGCGCTTTGGAGAAGTCGGCGCGAAAGCAATGTCATCAAAAAAAGATTTCGAGCTGTATCAGGCCATTCGGCATCTATCGATCTTGAAGGAGCGCCCGGATGCAGCCGCGAAAGAAGTCGATGAGGCAACCAGGCTGGTCGAACATCTGCAGAAAAATTTGGGTGAGCCCTCCGAAATGGCGCTCCTGTCACGTCTGCATTGGTGGACTGTCGAGTACGGACTGATCGGCACACTTGAAAATCCGAAGATTTACGGCGCCGGTCTGCTTTCTTCGATTGGCGAATCGGTTTCGTGCCTTGAGCCCGAGGTCAAAAAGATCCCCTACTCGATCGACGCTATGAATACCGCGTTCGATATCACCACAAAACAGCCGCAGTTGTTCGTTTGCCGCGATTTTCAGCACCTGAAGAACGTGCTCGAAGAATTTGCCAGCAAGATGGCTTATCAGGCGGGAGGTCTTGAAGGCATTAACAAAGCCATCGAATGCCAGAACGTTACGACCTGTGAGTATTCGTCGGGCCTGCAAGTAAGCGGAATTTTCACGGAGGTCGTCACGGACGAAAATAATTCGCCCATTTACCTGCGCACGAGCGGCAAGAGTGCGTTGGCGTTCGGCGACATGGAACTGGAAGGCCACGGCGTTGATTACCACAAGGATGGATTCGGGTCGCCGGTCGGGAAATGGAAGCAGACGTCAGCGTCACCAGAATTACTTACCAGCGATCAGTTGCATGCGCTTGGAATCGTCGAAGGTCGCAAGGCGAAAATTGAATTCGTTAGCGGCGTCATGGTCTCAGGAAAAGTTGAAAACATTTTGCGTCGCGACGGAAAATTACTGCTGATCACGTTTTCAAACTGCACAGCCCAATACGGCGATCGCGTTTTGTTCAGTCCCAATTGGGGCATGTACGACATGGCGGTCGGCGAGCGAATTAGTTCTGTGTTTAACGGAGCCGCGGACAAGGACGCCTACAATCAAGTGGCGCTCGTTCCGAAAGAGCGGACGATCAAAGTTCCATCCGACGCAAAACGAAAGCGTTTGGAAAACCTTTACGCGCAGGTACAGAAAATTCGCGAGAGCCATAGCGGCTACGAACGGCTCGGCGAGATTTGGGAAACACAACAGGCCGAACACCCCGAAGACTGGCTGTTGTCGATGGAAATTTTTGAGATCCTCGATTCGAGCAATCAACAGCGAGAGCTAAAGGCGAAAATCGAGGCGTTCTTGAAGGAAAAGAAGGCGAAGACGAAAGATCTCTCCACCCTGATTAGCTGGGGATTCCGTCTAGTCGATTACCACAAGAAACCGGAATACCAAGCCGCGTTACACGCCTCGCCGAAATAGGAATTCCGAACTGGCCCTCACCGGCGTTTCGCATCCGGCTCTCTCGGGCCAGAGAGAGGATTGAGGGTGAAGGTCTTAAAGGAATTGCGCAGTTCAAACGCGTCATCCCGAGCGAAGTCGAGGGACCGGAAAATCGACTGCACAATTTGTAGCCACGGCGCTCCGTCGCCGTGAGCGCCTCGACTGCAGATCAAAAACCGTCGTCTTTGAAGTGACGCTGGCCCTTCTGCGCCTTTGCATATTCGTCTTTGCTCAAAATATTTTCATCGAGCTGCATGTCGGTACGCAGAAAGTTTTGGAACCACGTTCCGATGCGTTGTTGATCTTTCAGCACTTCGTCGGTGATGTAATTGGCATCGATGTTGATGCAGATCGCGCCCACGATTCCGAATTCTTTTCTTTTAATTGGGATCGTGGTGCATTTGAATTTTCGCGCGCCGATGTTCAGCTCGTAATTCAGTTTGTCTTCGTTCAGCAGCTGGCGGCGCTTCAGATCAATCAACAGATTTGTTGTACCGTCGCGCAAGTGTCGGCCGGTCACGTTATTTTCAAGCGTAATGAGCGAGTGCGCAGGATCAGCCAAATTGTGAAGCAGGATCTCGATTCCGGTATTTGGAAATGATTTGCCAATGAGCCGCACAATTTGCTCGTAGTTCTCGAGGAATTCGTGCGTGTCGTCGGTGACCTTTTTGCCGTCATATTTTTCGAATAGCTGCGCGTAAACTTTCTGCTCCGCGGGTTCGAGCTGCGTGCGGACGTTGTTTTGTTCACCGATGAAAATGAGCTGTCGCGCAGCCGTATGATCCTGGTTCTTGAGGAAGTAATGCATCCCGAGTCGAAAATCTTTCAGGCTGAACTCGCCAAAGTTCTCCCGAGTCACAGTGAAAGGATAGAAGTCGTACTCTTCGAGATTCCGTCCGAACTTGCGCCGACGCTCTTTGTATTTGCCCCAGAGAAAGCCGAGGCCCAAAAAAAGCAACGAAACAATAATCGATGCAACGACGTTGATCGTAAGCTCGCTCTGCAAGGCATTAATCATAATCCCCACATCGTGTTTACAGCTGTACCATCGGCCTGTGAGCTGTCGTCTTTCGCGACGGACCGCTCTTTCGAGGACGGCGCATAGAGCCGTGGCTACAGCGTACTGCTGTCGAGAACTTGCACGATCATCACAGATTTCCAACCACACTGGAAAGTGTGATGTTTTCGATCAGCGTATCCGTCGGGCGTGCTAGAGCGAATGCCACCGCGTCAGCGACCTGAGTTGCACTCATCATGCGCTCTCGTGGCCACTGGCCCTCGACCTGGCTCCAGATGTCGGTGTCAGTCGCCGCGGGGTAAACGTTGACGACGCGGACTTTGTGGTCGCGCAGCTCTTCGCGAACGCAACGCGAGAAGCCTTCGAGCGCAAACTTGCTCATACAGTAAGCGCTCCAGTTTGGGAACGGAGTCTTCGCCGCGACGGAAAGAATGTTAATGATGCTCGAGCCCGGTGGCATGCGTGGTGCAAAGCGCTGGGTCAATAGAAACGGCGCGGTGACGTTCACACCGACCGTTTGCTCCCATTCGATCGATGTGATCTCGGTGAATGGTTTTACTACCGCGATGCCCGCATTGTTCACCAGTAATTCGATTGCATCGCGGCCGACTTCGGCAATGAGATCGGAGACGCCACGTGCTGTCGCGAGATCGTGAACCAGTGGCGTCACCTTCGCACAGCGCGGTTCGACGATTTTGCGCGTCTGTGTCAGCGCCACCGTATCACGTCCGTGCAAAAGCAGTTCCACATCTTTGGCCGCAAGCTTTTCCGCGATTGCGCGACCGATCCCGCGGCTCGCACCGGTAATGAGATATCGTTTCATGTCCACATATTGTAGCGGGAATGTATGACCGCCGACCACTCGGATTCAGCCGCTCATAGAGCGCCGCTATAGTTAGGTTCGCCGTAGCGTAAACCGATTGTTATTCGTCTCCCACAGACGCAATCGTACCAGCTGTTGATTCACACGATTATCAATCTTCGGCCAAAGCGCACGCACGATGTTTTCGCCTGTCGACGGCGAACCGCGAAAATCCTCTGTTTCCAGATCCAGATGCCGATCCTCCCAGGATTTCAATGATTCATGAACCGCGTCGTTCAGCGCAACGAAATCATAAAGCGTTCCGCTACGCTCGTCGTATTCACCTCCAATGGTTGTCTCCGTCAGGTAGCCATGGCCGTGACCCGTCGGATTGTTGCATTTACCGTAAAGCTTCACGTTTTCAGCCTCCGAAAGCGTGGCCGTGTGCAATCGATGTGCTGCATAAAACGGCACCTGTAACCCCAAAAAAATCGAATTATCTGTCCATGCTTCGGCAAAAAAATCGGTCCGCTCGTGCAAACGAACCCGATCCAACGGCATCATCGAATTCACGCGTTGGTTGATATATTTGGCCAGACTCTCGGTGGTGATCGGACGTTCTTTCAGTCCCACTAGTTCGTTCAGATATTGGTGATCGAGTTCGGCGCGTAACGCGCGGACACAGGTATCGATTTGGTCGTAGCGCACCAGGGGACGTTTGGGATTGAGTTGTTCAGTTCGAAATGTGAGCCGGCAACGATAATTATGCCCGTGCGGCGCTGTAGCCGGGCCAAACAATGTGACGTTTTCGTCCGGGCTGACATGCGGCGACATTGTTCTGCGCGCCGCTGAGAATTCGAACCAGTAATTCGCTTCGCAGGCGCCACTGAAATAGTACGTCGCGCTCCGGTCGGGTGACTCACTCAAATGGCAGGCCGACAGATTTGCTCCCAGATCTGAAAACAGCGGTGCGACATCATCATAAAGCTGACGGGCAACGTTCTCTGCAGTCGGAGGAACCTGGCGAAAGGATGGATTGTCCTGATTCAAAAATTTGTGATCGAAAGAATTGCGTAGAACTTTCCCCGCGCGCTGTTTGATTTCACTAATGTTGATCAGCATCCCAGTTGCTGAATCGACCGGACCGGTGAAGAGGAAGTAGGCAATGTAATTGCGGCCGCTGCCATACCGCGCATTTGTTTCCGGCCCAAACGCTGTCGCATTCTCCTTCTCAGTCCAGCCGGCGACGTTCAAGCGTCGCGATGCGGAAAATTCCAGGCGTTTGCTGACGGTCAAAAGCATCAGATTACCCCGTTTTCCGGATGAGATCGCAAAACCGGTACTGATTTGGAATTAGTCAAACATTCTTTTGACTTTCTCCTTACGTCCATGATCTTTCTCTTAATGAAACATATAGGCTGGCGGGAACGGTTATTCAAAAGCACCCGGGGCAAAATTCTCGACCTTCTCCGCGCACGAGAATCCACTGTAAACGAGCTCGCGGACGAATTGCATCTGACCGACAACGCCGTACGGGCGCATCTTGCCAGCCTGGAGCGCGACAGACTCGTCGTGCAATCCGGCATGAAGCCTGGCATCCGCAAACCACACACCACGTATGCCCTTGGTCCGGAAGCCGAACATCTTTATCCGAAGGCATATGGACGCCTGGTTTCCCTTTTGATGTCGATATTCTCCCGCCAGATTAAGCCGCAAAGGTTGCGCGCTGGAATGCGGGCCGCCGGCCGCAAAGTGGCGCAGGAACATCTGGGCAACTTGAAAAGTAAAAGTCGCGAACAACGAATTAATGCCGCACTCGGCGTTCTCAAGGAACTGGGCGGCACAGCAACTTTTGGCGAAAAAGATGGAAAACATTTTATTTACGGCAACGGCTGTCCAATTGCTGCTGCTACCGCGAATCATCCCGAAGCCTGTCTGCTGGCAGAGTCGTTGCTCACTGAGATAATCGGCTCCCCGGTAAAGGAACATTGTATTCGAGGAGCGGCCCCCTCCTGCCGGTTCGAGATAGAATAGGACCCGCCAGATTCAGTTCTTCACTAACGACAAAAATTCGGTTCGACTGGCGAAGTTCTCTTTGAACGCACCGACCAGGCAACTGGTGATCGTTTTCCCGCTCTGCTTGCGCACGCCGCGGCAGGACATGCACTGGTGGCTGGCTTCGATCATCACAGCTACGCCCTTTGGCCTGAGTACACGTTGCAGTTCGCTGGCAATCTGCTGCGTCAGCCGTTCCTGCACCTGAAGCCTGCGGGCAAAGACGTCGACTAACCGCGCTAGTTTTGATAAACCCACAATCTTATCCTCCGGGATGTAGGCGACATGCGCCTTGCCGCAAAACGGGAGCATGTGATGCTCGCACGTCGAGTAGAAGTCGATGTCCCGAAGAAGCACGATTTCATCGTACTCTTCCGCGTGAAATTGCGTGACGAGGACATCTTCGGCGCTCTGGGCATAGCCGCTAAAGAGTTCCTTCCATGAGCGAATGACCCGGTTTGGGGTTTCTCTCAATCCTTCGCGATCCGGGTCTTCGCCGATTCGACGCAAGAGCTCGCGGATCAATTGCGCGGAATCGACATGCCGTAATGACGAGGCTCCACAACCGTTCCGGGAAATTTTGTTTGGATATTCAGAAACGTCCGCCGCTGGATTCCACCCATTTTGATTGCCGGTATCCCCAAGGACGTCGCAGATATCGATAGTACTTTTCATATGGCACAACGGATAGCGGGCCAGCTTAAATAGTCAAATAACTTATTGACTTATTATTGCAGTGACCACAAATTGACCGCTATGAACATGAGTAATGAGCACTTACACGGTGCGGCTTCCACGGTCGCAGCTAACCTGGACCATTCTCCGGCACATCAGGCATTCCGGATCCTTCAATTCGGATTCACGGTAGCGCCGATTCTCGCTGGCTTGGACAAGTTCTTCCACCTGCTGGTGAACTGGGACAAGTATCTTCCCGGAGCTGTAGCGAGTATTTCGCCGATACCGGCGCACACCCTTATGCTGATCGTGGGCGTAATCGAGATTGTGGCTGGAATTGGGGTCGCGCTTAAGCCGCGAATCTTCGCCTATATCGTCGCCGCCTGGATGGCGATCATCATCATTAACCTGTTACTGATTCCCGGTTATTTCGATGTCGCTCTCCGCGATTTGGGACTGTTGCTTGGCGCCCTTGCGTTGGGTCAGTTAAGTCAGCAGTTCGCCAAAAGATAGATCGCTGTCCCGACGGAACGCAATGTAGCTCGCCTCCGACCACAGGTTTGCGACAGCTAACAAGCTTCAATTACTCCCGAAGCAGCGACAGAAATTCGGAACGGGTTCGCGCGTCGTCTTTGAAGGCGCCCAGCAGACAGGACGTTTTCATTACGGAATTTTGTTTCTCGACGCCACGCATCATCATGCAGAGATGTTTTGCTTCCACTACTACCGCTACGCCGGACGGTTCCAAACACTGCATCAGCGATTCGGCGATTTGGGTAGTGAGATTTTCTTGGATCTGAAGCCGGCGTGCAAAGACATCAACAATGCGGGCTACCTTTGAGAGACCGATCACTTTTCCACTCGGAATGTAGGCTACGTGTGCCCGACCGATGAAAGGAAGCAGATGATGCTCGCATAACGAATAAAGCTCGATGTCTTTGACCAGAATGATCTCGCTCGCAGTGGATTCGAACACAGCGCCATTGATGATTTCGTTCAGATCCTGCCGGTACCCCTGCGTCAGGAATTCCATGGCACGAGCAGCACGATCCGGCGTGCGTCTTAGTCCCTCGCGATCAAAATCTTCGCCAATCGCATCCAGCAGATCGCGATACGCGTTGGCAATTCGATCGAGATCTTTTTCGCCCAAACCATTCCCGTCGCGCGAAGGTTGTTCTTCGACATCGAGATCGGAATTGCGGCGTTGAATCATCGTACTGTTCCGGATTACGTTCGTGAAACGGCCTCGGTTTAATCAAGCCAGCTCTGCGGATATTTCGCGTCGTCGAGCGCAACCGCTTGCTCAGTGAGTTCGAGCGTGTGTTGCGTATCGAACATCACCGCCAGCTCTTCAGTTCGCGTTGCATTTTTGCTAGCCATGATCGTACCTGGATGCGGTCCGTGCGGAATCCCGCGCGGATGCAGCGTAACCGAAGCCGGCTCAATCCCGCGACGGGATCCAAAATTGCCGCGCACATAAAACAAAACTTCATCCGCCTCAACGTTATCGTGCACCCACGGAATCCTCACAGCCTCCGGATGCGTATCGAGCATGCGCGGCGCAAAGGTGCAGACGACATAACCGCGAATCTCAAAGGTCTGATGGATCGGCGGCGGTTGGTGAACCGTGCCGGTAATTGGTTCGAAATCCTGCGCATTAAATGTGAACGGATACACGTACCCATCCCAGCCAACCACATCGAATGGATGATGCGCCATCGTCACCTGAGTCCAGCGGGGGCCGTCCTTTACCAGGATTTCGGTATCTTCATCCTTGTCGACCGTCAGTGGTTCGGTTGGGCCGTGCAGATCGCGTTCGGAATATGGCGAACCCATTTTGATCTGGCCTTCTTTGTTTAAATATCGCTGCGGAATTCGGACCGGACCGGCCGATTCGAGAATCAGGTAATCTTCGTTTTCGACCTTATCTGGAACGAGCCGGTAGGTGATGCCGCGCGGAATCACAATGTAATCTTCAGCGCGATATCGCAGTTTACCAAAAACGGACTCCAGCGTGCCGCCTCCTTTGAACACGAAGATGATCTCGTCGGCGCCGCCATTGCGGTAATATTGAAATTTGTCGTAAGCCTTTTCTGGACGCGAACGATACGCGATCACGTCCTGGTTAAACAAAATCGGAATGCGCCCGGTGTAGAGATCTCCTTTCCGAGGAATATTGGCTGTCTTCAGATGGTGATGCCGCAGTGGACTCTCAGTAGCTTTCTTCAGCTCCTCGCATTTCAGAAGCTTTACGTTACGCACTCGAGTTGGCGGCCGCAGGTGGTACATGATCGAGAAGGCTTCATTGAAGCCTTCAGTTGTAACTACGTGCTCGTAGTAGATGCCTTCGTTCTTGTAACCCGGTCCGGCGCCGTTGCGGTGGAACCAGATGTGGTGCTTTCGCGGGATGTCGCCAATTTTTTGGTAATACGGCATTGCTGATGTTACCTCTCTTTCTGTGAATCGTAGTTTGTGAATCGTGGATCGTGAATAGTTGCCGATGTAACGGTGTAACAATTCCCGATGTAACGATCCGACAAGAAATGTTTCACTCCGCTCAACATGACAAACTTTATAAGTTCCCTCTGGCTGCTTGTTCGCGTTCGATGGCCTCGAACAAAGCTTTGAAATTGCCTTTGCCGAAACTTTTCGCGCCTTTGCGTTGAATAATCTCGAAGAAGAGTGTCGGGCGATCTTGCACCGGCTTCGAGAAAATCTGGAGCAGATAACCTTCGTCATCCCGGTCGACCAGGATGCCCAACCCTTTCAACGCGTTCAGTTCCTCGTCGATGTGACCGACTCGATCGAGCAGTGTGTCGTAATATGTCGAAGGCACTTTCAGAAACTCAAGCCCACGCTGTTGCAAATTGCTGATAGTTTCAATGATGTTGTTTGTCGCCATGGCGATGTGCTGCACGCCTTCGCCGTCGTAAAAATCGAGGTATTCTTCGACCTGCGACTTCTTTTTGCCCTCCGCGGGCTCGTTGATCGGAAATTTCACAAACCCGTTTCCGTTACTCATCACCTTACTCATCAGCGCTGAGTATTCAGTCGAGATATCTTTGTCGTCGAAAGTAAGAATGTTCCGGAAGCCCATCACTTCCTCATAAAACTTGACCCACGGGTTCATCTGATTCCATCCGACATTGCCGACGCAATGATCCACATATTGCAATCCAGTTTCCGATGCGCGAAACGCCGGTTCCCATTTCACGAACGTTGGCATGAAGGGTCCGGTGTAATCATCGCGTTCGACAAACGTATGAACGACTTCGCCATAAGTATGGATCCCGCTGAGAACGACTTTGCCATGCTTATCTTCCAGCGTTTTCGGTTCCATGTAACTTTTGCCGCCGCGCTTCGTCGTTTCCTTCCAGGCAGAGGTGGCATCCTTCACTTTCAAGGCGATCGCTTTCACACCGTCGCCATGTTTAAGAATGTGATCGGCAACTACATGTTTTGCGCGGAGTGGCGTGGTTAGAACAAACGTAATCTTATTCTGCCGGACAACATAGCTGGCGCGCTCGCGCACGCCGGTCTCGGGTCCGCTGTAGGCCACGGGCTGAAAACCGAGCGCGCTTTGATAAAAATGCGCCGCCTGTTTGGCGTTACCGACGTAAAATTCGATATGATCTGTGCCTTCAAGCGGCAAAAAATCTTCCTGCACCGCTGGGGTTTTTTTCTTTTTTGGAGCAGCAATTGTCGTTGGCATAATGACCTCCTAAATATTTCGCGTCATGCGCGTCCTAAATATAAGAGCGACGATCATCCATCGCAAGGCTAGCGGTCGCCGCGGCGACCCGTTGATTGCCGCTCGCGATCGCGAAACGATTCCGCTAGAGATGCAATTAACTGCAGCCAGTTCAAGAAGTTCGCGATCGCGAGGGGCGCGCTCGCCAGCACCCGAGGCGCGTGCGCTCCCCAGAATGACCGAGCGCTTCACCGCGCCAACACCAGTTGATAAAGCGGCTCGAAATTTGTCCCGCTTGAGCGTTGCTAAGATCGGGGTGGCAGATGAATTGTAGCAATCATGCAGCGCGCACTGCCGCCGCCAAGTTCAATTGTAGGGAGTTCAACCGGCAAGAGTCGCGCGTAGTGGCTTAATCTCTTTCGCTGGTAATCCGTCAATGCCTGGTCGGCACGACTGGAAAGCACAAGCAGTTTCTCGCCAAGCTTATTATGCACTTCAATCGCGTTCCCTGCGAAGTTTGCGATCTGATCTGGCGATAGCTCGACGATCTCTTTTCCGGTTTTCTCCAGACGCGTTTGCACGCGTTGACGCTCCCCTTTGTTCGCAATCATCTCCAGGCCAATCATTGCGAAGGCCGTGCCGATGCACATCATCACATTGGTATGATAGATTGGCTGGCCATCAGAACCGATGCTGGTGAAGCTCACCGGCTCGTAGCTGAAATCGTCGGCAAAGCGTCGAATCACCTTCGGATTCGACCGATTTGAGAGCGAGACGTAGGCAATCTTGTTCAGGTGGTCGAGCACAAGACTGCCCGTGCCTTCCAGGCAGCAACCTTCATTCTCCAACGCGGAGTAATCGATCACCTCGGTAACCCGATAATCCTTTCGTAATCCATCGACAATGTCCTGCCGGCGCTCGCGCCGCCGCAGAGGTGAATGCATCGGGAACAGTGCGATGCGTCCATCATGATGCATGGAGATCCAGTTGTTAGGGAAAACTGCGTCTGGTTTTTCCGGCTCAGCTGTGTCTTCAAAGACGTGCACGTTTACGCCGGCAGCGCGCAGGATTTGCACGGCTTCGTCGAATTCCTTTCTCGCGGCCAGTGTCAATGCGTCCGGGCCAAGATCGGCATTTCGTTGAAAAGAATTGTCTGCCGCCGTTTCCGGATTGGGATAAAATCGCCAGGGCCGAATCATCAGCACCGAGTTCGTGCTTTGTTCAAGCGCAGCGGATTGCATCATTGAGAGCTCATTACATCATACCAGGGACACAGAGAGCACAACGCCCGTCGGCCAATCGAACGAACTTCCTTGGTGTCCATCGTGTTCGTCTATGAGAACATTCAATCACCGAAGGAAATGTCGACGTCGCGCGCGGTACGCACCAGCTCCCCGTTAGGCGGCACTAACTTGAGGCGATTGACTGCGTCTGCGATCGGCACGTGACGCACCTGGTAATTTTGATAACTCACCATCGATCCGAAATGCCCCTCATTTGCTAACTGGACGGCTTTAACTCCAAAACGCGTCGCGAGAATGCGATCCAACGTCGTCGGCGCGCCGCCGCGTTGGAGATGACCGAGCACGCAACAACGGGTTTCTTTACCAGTGCGCATCGCGATTTCCCGCGCAACAATTTCGCCAATCCCGCCCAGACGAAACTCACCACCTTCGACGTCGCGTTTCACTTGTTCGCCGTGCTTCAGTCTGGCGCCTTCGGCCGCGACAACCACAGTTCCAAGGTACCCGGCCGCTTCGCGCGCATTGATCACGCTCGCGATCTTTTCGTTGTCGAACGGGATTTCTGGAATCAAAACGATATCGGCACCGCCGGCGATGCCGCCTTGCAATGCGATCCAGCCCGCGTGCCTTCCCATCACTTCGACGACGATAACTCGGCGATGGCTGGTCGCTGTGGTGTGCAGCCGATCGAGCGCATCAACAACCACGTTAACGGCAGAATCGAAACCGAACGTCGTCGCCGTCGCTTCCAGATCGTTGTCGATCGTTTTCGGGACGCCGATGCAATTGATGCCAGCCTCCTGCAACTGCTGCGCAGTCACCAGCGAGCCGTCTCCGCCAATAACGATCAACGCTCGCACGCCGAGGTCTTCTAAAATTTTTCGGGCATCTGCGATGATCTTCGCGGGAACAACCGTCCGAGCGCCCGCACCGACTTTCGCAACGAAATGTCCACGATTGGTTGTGCCAAGGATCGTCCCGCCCAGAGCCATGATTCCGTTTACAGCGTGCCGATCCAGGATGACGTGACTTCCAGGCGGGAGTAATCCTTCAAATCCGTCACGAAAACCAATCACCTCCCAGCCGAGCTTGTCCGACGCGAGCACCACGGCGCGCAAAACGGCATTAAGCCCTGGGCAATCCCCACCGCTGGTTAGAACACCAATGCGCGGTTTCATTTTTGCAGAAGCAACATAGCAGCTTTTTTCCACCTCTCGCCTTAAGGGGAGAGAGGGTGAAGGTACCGGGTTCGGTTTCGTGAGCGGTTCTGCTCAAAGCTTCACCTTCCCCTCTCCCTCGCACAGGGAGAGGCTACCATTGGGGTGCCCTCCGACTAGCTGACTCATCGAGCTGAGGCACCTTCGAGCTGCAATAAGATCAAAGGAATTTCTTTGGATCAGCCGTCCGACCCGCAGCCGCCCATTGATCGTACAATTGCCAGCCGCGTTGCAGTAGAGCTGCAGCTTCTCCAAATCGGTTAGCGCTACCGAGAAGCACTACCATCAAGTGCCGTGGATAAACCGTTTCCATGTGGCCGTTGCGAACCACTTCCGATTCACGATTTGCATACAAAATCAAACAATCGCCAGCTCGCGATGAGCGGCCTGTCTTAACCCCATCAACGCCATTCTTGCCGAGGAGCTCGTTGGTGTTGCGAAGCACGTAATTCATCTGATGCCCCTGGCGATTGAATGAAATCTGACGTTCCTTTTGAGACACATAAAAACGGAAACTCGGTTTGTTCATTGCGTACCGGGTGAGACGCGCCATGTCTTCCGCGGTGGAATATGGCAACGGTTTCACTTTCCAATCGATTCCGTGCGGATTGACAAAACGCGTGCGCTCCATTTTCAGTTGTTTTGCCAGCGCGTTCATCTGGGAGACGAACAGATCGATCGGCGTCAATTTCGCACCTGCCTCGACTGCGCCCAGCCCCGAACCAACGTGATACGCCAACGTGGCAGCAGCGATATTGTCAGATTGGACAAGCGCGGCATAAAGAAGATCGCGTAACGAGACGGTGTCACCCGGTTGAAAGCCGACGTTGTTTTCTGTGGTCCCTTGGAATGCCTGTGGAGGAATGGCCACCGCTGCATTGAGATCGCCGCCTCTCTTCTCTGACCAATCCAACACCACGCATGCCGTAGCAATCTTCGTCAGACTGCCGACCTGCAGCTTGTCCCTCGATTTTTGTTCCTCCAAAATGTAGCCGGTTTGCGCGTCGGCAATAAGGTATGCCTGCGCGGCTACCGCCGAACGAACCACAGACGCGCTCGCAACAAACGCGAGGAAAACTATCAGAAATCGACGTGATAAATACATAAGATCCCGGGAACGGCAGCACCTTAATCAGCGCATTCTGATTAGCAAACGCTCACCACCCGTTGAAACAACGCACTCGAGCTCAGCTAGTGAAGATGGTGCGCCCTCGCCCGCCATTCCAATGGGCCGAGGCCGGGTGGACTCCTCGCCGCGTCATTGAGAACCAGATTGCGTCTTTAAACCGTCTTCTGCGGTGTGCGAGCACGGCTAATGAGCAAACGCATCAGAAAATAAATAAATATCGCAGAAGGCACCGCCAGGAAAAGCGAACCGATAAAAGCAGGCCAGAAAGTTGGCCAAATCACGCGCGAAAAAACATGCCAGTGTACGTAATCATGCAGTCGAAACTGGCGAAAGTGAACCCGCTGCCCCAGTGGCCGATTCAGTATCCAGCAACCGAACTGGTATTCGGCAACGTACAGCGCCGGCATCGCCCAGATCACGACGTCGTGCAACGTAACCGCAATCGCAGCTGCGATCTTGTTGACACGAAAGACCCACGCTACAGCAATCGAAAGTAATGTCTTGAGGGGATACAACGGCGTGAACCCGAAGAAAATCCCGATGGCTGAACCAAGAGCAATCGAGTGCGGAGTATCGGCAATTGCCATCAACGTCATATGATGCTCGACCAACCAGGCCTTCGTGCGCGCCAGTGGCTTTGGTAATCGTGATTCGTAATTTGGGCCGTTCCCTTGGGATCGCTGGTGCACGACCCGAACATAAACCAAAACAAATTTCAGTCTTCAAGCTGCCGTTCGGCTCGAACCTTGTTAATTCGGCGGACTTCCTTCCGCTTGCCGCACAGAGCGTCTGCAGCTACAACCAAACCGCTTATGCCCCGAACTGATCCGTCGACCCGCTACGCGATGCACGGAGGCAAAGAAGGGAAAGAACGTCTGGATGTACTGGCTCGGGTGTTGTTGCCGACCACCAGGCAATTGCTCAATCGCGTGGGCCTGATCGAAGGAATGAAATGCCTCGATGTGGGTTGTGGCGGCGGCCATGTGGCAATGCTCATTGCCGGCATCGTCGGGCCGCAAGGGCGCGTTATCGGTACCGACACGGACGCGGAAATTCTCGAATTGGCAACACAAGATGCCGAAGTGGCAAAGGTAACGAACATCAAGTTCCAACAATTGGATGCTTGCGCCTGCTATTGGCACAAGAAGTTCGATCTCGCTTACGCCCGCTTTCTGCTCTCGCACTTGAACCAACCCGAAAAGTGCGTCGCAGCCATCGTCGAGGCGTGCGCGCCGGAAGGAGTTATCGTCGTCGAGGACACCGATTTTGCGGGAAGCTTTTGTTATCCAGATTGTGCGGCCTTTGACCGGTATAAAGAGCTGTATCAAGAGCTGTTACAGCGACGGGGCGGCGATTCAAATATTGGACCAAAACTGCCAGCGATGTTGCGCAAAGCCGGCATTCAAGCAGTCGAACTTAACGTGATCCACCCCGCTCACATTCGTGGCGAAGGAAAATTGATGGCGCCACTCACCATGTCACGGATATCACACGCGTTGAGCGCCGAAAGACTCGCCACTAAAGAGGAAGTGCAACAGATCTTAACCGAATTGAACCGCGTTGCCGCAGACGGCGAGACGATAATCAGTTTGCCGAGAATTTTCCAAGTGTGGGGCAAACGCGCCGGCTAGAATAACTCCAATGTCTTCGGCGGTGGATCGCCGATCTGGCCGAGCGCTTTGCGTAGACGAATGGCCGCACGCGGCGCGTAATCGAGATTGTTGTTGTTGAAAATGACATGCACGTCGCGCGCTTCTTTTGACAGTTTTCTGCTGCGGTCCACAACCTCCGCGATTTCCTTTTCGTTGTAGTCATAATCGAAACGCGCGGCCACAGTTTTGCCTGTGATGTAGGCTTTTGCGTTTCGCCCATGCAGCCGCAGGTACGCAACATTTGAATTTGTCACTTCGTCGACGTCCGATCGCATGACTGTGAAATGGTCAGACGCGGGCGCGTCCACATTGACAAAAATCGCTCGGAACTTCCGCACAAAATCGATTGTCGATTGCAGTTGATCGCCGATTGCCCAATTGCGGTTTCGAAACTCAATTGCCAACTCGTGCCCATTGAGCATTTGGATCAGCGGCTCGAGTTCCTTCAACTCGTGTTTCCGAGGCGAAAACGCCGGCGAAAGTTGCAGCAGCAGCACGCCCATTTTTCCTGCATTGCGAAACATTGCCGCCGCACGGAGAAAAATTTTTGACAACGCTTCCTGCAGTTCTGGTGTCGGTTTGACCTTCCCTTTCGCATCCGTCTCTACGCGGCTTTGTAAATCTGGGGGCAATAGCTTCGCCGGCGTGGAGTGAAATGAAAAGAGCTGGTGCAATTTTACGTCGAACGTGAAGCCATCCGGCGTTGCAGCGCACCAGCGTTCTACCATTCGTGGCTCAGGCGCGGAATAGAACGTGGAGTTTATCTCAACCAGGTTGAAATGCTGCGCATACCACGGCAATCGATCGCCGGCTGGTAGTTTCTTCGGATACCAACGCTCAACAAAACCCTGGTCCGACCAACTCGCCGTGCCGACAAGAATCTTCCCGCTCACACATTCAAGGAAATCACAGCGTCGTCGAACGCAAACGCGACGATTATCGGAACATTTTTCCGATTGCGCGCCATTCGTCTCGAATTACTGTTAGCCCGCGGGGTGGAGCAGCCTGGTAGCTCGTCAGGCTCATAACCTGAAGGTCGCTGGTTCAAATCCAGCCCCCGCAACCAATTTTTCCACCGCGGTGGTTTATCGCGTTTATGTAATCCAGAACCACGAGGGAAAATTTTACATCGGTTTATCTGATGATGTCGTACGAAGGATTGATCAACATAACGTGG
>DATDFM010000120.1:0-48300 GCA_036522635.1 Candidatus Udaeobacter sp.
GTCGCCGGAAAAAGTTCTAGCGCGAGAAAGGCCAGGACGTATGCCGGAATTTGAATGCGTGCCGGCTGCAAAGCGAGCCGATCGATGAACTGACTGCGTTCCTGGGCGACGGTGAGAAACAGCGAAATGAAGATCAGTACAATGGTGCCAGTCGTGAGCAGGAAGTCGCCTGTTATATGCGTGGAGCCAAACAGCGCACCTAAGACATATCCGCTGCTCTGAAGAGTTTTACCACGAAAGAAAGGCGCGCTTAACACGAAGGCAGTAAACATTGCTCCGACGCTAAAAGGTACAAACCAATGCTTCTTCATCACTCTGTCGAGCGGTGTTCCTACTTTCGCCCGATCGAAAAGGCGGTAGCCGATTAGAAGAAGACCATGGTAGGCGCCCCACATTACGAACGTCCAGTTCGCTCCATGCCAAAGACCAATTAATACCATCACAACAAAAATGTTGCGATATAATACCAGACGCCCTTTTCTCCCCCGGCTGAACGGCATGAACATATAGTCACGCACCCACGTGGAAAGCGTTATATGCCACCTTTGCCAGAAATCGGGCGGGTTTCTGGCCAAAAATGGGCGCGCGAAATTCAGCGGAAACTCGAAACCAAGCAGCTTGGCACAACCGCGAGCGATGTCTGTGTACCCAGAAAAATCGAAGAACACCTGCATGGTAATAGAAAGGCAACCCGACCACGCAGCCAGCCAACCCGGATGCGCGGTAGGATCATTGAAATAGGAATCCGAAACCGCGGCAAACCGATCCGCGAACACCATTTTCTTTATCAAGCCCGATACGACGAGAATGATTCCACTCTGGACCACAATTGCCGTCGGAGATCGCCATGACCAAATCTGACGCAGGAACTGCCGGGCACGAATGATCGGACCGGCGATCAGGTGAGGAAAAAATGCGATGAAGAGCGCGTAATCGACCGGGTTCCTGACGGCCTTCATCTTTCCCCAATAGACGTCAAAGGTGTAGGAGAGACTGGCGAAGGTGTAGAAGCTGACGCCGACAGGAAGCACGATTTGCAAAACCACCGAAGACGGAGGAATTCGAAGCAATGTAGCGAGCGAGCCGGCAAAGAAATCGTAATACTTAAAAAATCCAAGTATTCCCAGGTTAACGACCAGACTAATGACAAGCAGAAGCTTTCTGCGACGGCCGGTTGCAGTTTCCAGGAAGATTCCCAGGTAGTAATCCACGATCGTAGACGTCAGGATGAGCACAATGAATCGCGGATCCCACCACATGTAGAAGACATAGCTTGCCAGTAGCAGCAGGATCTTTCCGTAGCGGAACGGCATGCTGTAGAACAGCGTCGCCACAATGAAAAAGAAGATCCAGTACTGGAAACTGTTAAATAACATGCGGAACTCGTTAGGCGGGTAAGCTACTTCGCGTCATCAGTTGCGCAGTCCGTTCACCGGTAGATGAGTCCAGACTTTATCCGGTGATTTCGAGTCAGCTGCCCGAAGGCGACTCACCAGCTCCGATACGAGCTTCTCGGTAAATTTCTGGCGCCCCTTCGCGTTAAGATGGAATGCGTCAAAGTAATACTCCGGTTTTTCTAAAAACTCGAATGTGTGTCCCGGCACCGAAAAACTCGTTCTGTCGATGATCGCACTTGGAAGAACAGAATCATATCCTTTGGAAAAGCCGCCAAGCTCAAGAAATGGGCCGCGGGGAAGAGGCGTAAGCACGACGGCGGTGGGACTATCAGCATAGCGATTCACGATCCGAGGGATCCAATCGCGTTGCAGTTTGAGCGAGTACTCCGTCTCCGACTGGGATGGTTGTATCAAGCTCTTCCGGAAAGCGAACCTCTGAGCTTCTGTCAACTTTGGCGCGAACGTTACCTGTCCTGTCGACGCGTCGTAAGATGTCCCTACCAGATCGTAATCCCGTCCTTTGTACTCCGATCGGGAATGCGTTCTGTCAGCCTGTCGAACGCTTGTGATTCGTGCAATGGGATGGGCAAGAAAATCGACAACATCATCCTGGTACGCTGAACCTCGGAGTATGGAAGCGATAAACGCCCGGAACCGGCCAGACCATCGTTGAAACCCAGAGGCAAAATGGAAACCGTCACCGTATCGGAGTAACGGAGCTGTCATAGAAATTCGCAATGGATCGGCGTTATTTGGCTCGTAGCCGAGGCCGTAAGGAATGACAATAGCTGAATAGCGGCGCTTGGTAGGATCCACTTCGCGAAGCATGTAATACCATGTGTTAGCCGATGCGGCGGGTTCGGCGAGACTAACAAACTTAAGCCCGGCGCCAGAGCCAAGCTCATTGGCCAACGCCGCGGAGAATCCTTCGGCTATACGTGAATCACCGAGAACCAGTACTTCTTTCAGGCCTGATGAAGGACGCTCCTTTTCAGCTCGTGTAATTCTCTCGACACCTCCCGCGTACGAAGTCGGAGCCAAAATGGAGACGTACAATCCGCTATGAAAAATGGCGCCATCTACACAAATGAATGCGACGATGGCGAGCAAAAGATTTCTTCCGACGTGGAGCGGTTGAGGCGATGTTGTCGGCTCGACTGGAAATGTTGTTCGCATCCTTCCGGTCGAACTGAGGTAAACTGCAAAGTACACAATCGCTGCTAGTCCAATGATTAGCGCCCAACGAGCGACAGCTTGCCATGACATCGCGCGTTGAGTTGAGGTGCTGCCGGCAAATCCAGAAACAGTTACCTTAGCGAGCAGTCTCTGCCGTCGCTCGTCGCCGTAGAGTTCGAAGAGATAGCTATGCTTCTTAATCCACGGCGCTACTTGTTTACCTCGCGAACCGTTTGCAAAAGGAACAGGTTTTCCACCTTCGTCAGTGACAAAGACAAAACCGGGCGAGCTGGTTCCGGTATCCCACTCGATCTCCGTGCTGCCGGTTCCATCGCTAAGTGTTACGCGCTCTGGCTTTGCTGTAATGACAGGCGTACGTGAAACCCGGTCTGAATTGCTGCCGGATACATTTTGTTGCGGAACGGCCAGGAGAATCGGTGCGGATCCCGAATACATGACGATACACACGGCAATAGCTGCTATTACCAAACGAAATTTCGGAAGCACCGACCAATTTCGCTGTTGTTTGTGAAAGCACTGATGCGCTTCACTTATCATGCGGGTGTCACGATTCAGCATCAACGAATTGGCTAGAGGTGGCGGCTCGAATTTTTTCAGGACGACAGCGTGCAAATGTCATACCAAGCAACAATCCAAGCAGCGCGCCTCCTACATCGAGGAACACGTCGCGAACGGACGGTGTACGCGATTTAACAAACGTCTGGTGAAATTCATCGCTTGCGGCAAACAGTGCGCAACCCATTAGAACCACGCCAAAAACCATCCACGTTTTTGTGCCGAGGCTTCGAACGCTCCGAAGTGCGCGCCATAGCAGAAGAGCCAGCACCGTATATTCGATAACATGCGCGCACTTTCGGATAACGACGAGAATTGTCCAAATTGTCCGCGGCGAAATGCCCGGCTTCAACCAAATCAGGAAAGGAACGATGTATCGTGATGTGTGTTCGGCGGACATGACGCTGGTCGACCCGGCAAAGATAACGCCGAGCCAAATCAGTAATGGCAACCAGTATTTGACAAATCGTCGCATTCGCTTGTAGGCCTCTGTGTGCCAGCCCCGAATACTTTCGGGGGTTCACGGAAACGCCCTACAAAATCTGCGAATCTGAAATCCGCAATCCGAAATCCGAAATCCGAAATCGGCGGTCCCCTCGCCTTCGAACCAATTTTCATCGAGCGAATGTGGGGCGGACGGCGGCTCGAATCGGAATTTCGGAAGAAGCTCCCGCCGCAGAAGCTTATCGGCGAATCGTGGGAAATTGTGGATCGCCCAGAAGCTCAGAGTGTTGTGATCGCAGGACCGTTGCAAGGGATAACATTGCACGAATTGTGGACTCAACGCCGACAAGAAACCTTTGGACAGGTTCCCGATACTTCACGTTTTCCGTTGCTCATCAAGATACTCGATGCGCACGAGAAACTGTCGCTACAGGTGCATCCGCCTGCAGATATTGCCGCCAGGCTGGGAGGTGAACCAAAGAGCGAATTTTGGTACATTGCTCTTGCCGATCCTGACGCCGATCTTTTCGCAGGATTTCGTGAGCCGATCACGCGCGGCGAGTTTGAAAACATGTTACGCGACGGAACCGTGATGGATCGCGTGAACAAGATCGGCGTTCATGCGGGCGATGCCGTTTTCCTCCCAGCCGGTCGTGTTCATGCGATAGGCGCAGGCAATCTGATTATCGAAATCCAACAGAATAGCGATACCACTTACCGGACCTTCGATTGGAATCGTATCGATCCTGTGACCGGCAGGAAACGGGATCTGCACATTGAGCAGGCGATTCAATGCATCGATTTCGAAGATGTACAGCCGAATCTGATCGAATCGAAAGGCGAATTGCTGATCAGCGACAACCTGTTCGAAATCCGAAAATGGAATCTCGTTAAAGCCCGCGAAGCAGCTCCGCTCGGGCAATTCGCGATCGTTTGTTGTCTCACCGGGAATCTCAGCTGTGCTGATGCCAAGCTCGCGCCGGGAGAATTTTTTCTTGTCCCCGCCCATCTGGCGGATCGGCAATTAAAACCAGTCGAACCCGAAACAAGTCTCTTGCGGGTTACGATTCCGGTGTAGGGGCAGCCGTGTCCGCCGCAAAGACTAAGCCCGATCCGTTCATGCAATTCTGCGGCCGACATGGCCGCCTCTACACCTAGGCCAAGGTCCAAATATGCGGAACGGCTTCCCGATTTTTGACCGGCACAATATGCGTCTTCGGCTGCGATCGTTCGTCTCGGGGCGTAGGCACGATAAAGGTGCCCGCTCCACATAATGAGAAGCAAACGACAACGATCGCGAGTTTTAGGATCCGGCTCACAAACGAATTACGGTTCGTCGCTTGAAATTCAGGCGGAATGCTGCGCCAAACGCCGGAGATAAGTAAAGCTATAAATTCCAGTGCTGTGTCCATCGCCCCACCGGGGCTGCAGCGCATAACCTCCCACCAAATCGAATCCAAGAAGCTCAAAGCTCTTGTCGGTGTAGTTCACATGAGGACGGACGAGCCGACCCAGCACATCCGGCTCGCCGCCGCACGCAGCACACGGACAGCCGCGCCGCAACAGTTCGAGTTTCAGAAATGATTCGGTGCCATCATTCCAAGCGATGGCCAGCTCGTCACCGATTTCTTGAAGATTATTTGGCTCTAAACGCATCCTACGAATCATTCATTTTGCCACGGATTCACACGGATGAAACACGGAGAAAGAATGACTGATTCAGTCTTCAGAAATCCGTGAAAATCCAGGTCCATTCATGGCTCTCTTCTTTGAGCGCTCGCCAAAGATGGCAGTGCCGACGCGCACCAATGTCGCGCCTTCCTCGACTGCGACAGCGAAATCGTTCGTCATTCCCATCGACAGCTGCGGCAGCTTCACACTGAATTCCCTCTCAAACGAATCGTGGAGCTCGCGAAGCTGTACAAAGAATTTTCTCGAGGTTTCCGATTCGCCGGCAACCGGAGGAATACACATCAGGCCCTCGATGGACAGTCTTGGCAAGGCCAGCAACGCCTCCATTTGTTCGTGCAGCTGGTCGGGCGCGAACCCGAATTTGCTCCCCTCACCTGCCACATTCACTTCAAACAAAATCCGCGGATACAACCCTTCTTCTTGCGCGATCCGGCTAATGTCTTTCGCCAGTGCAAGTGAATCCACGCTATGAATCAGTTCGAATAAGGGCAGGGCCTGCCGCACTTTGTTCTTCTGAAGATGTCCGACAAAATGCCAGCGCAGATTGGACGGCAGTTCGGGAATTTTTGCGCGCGCTTCCTGAACACGGCTTTCACCGAACAGACTCTGCCTGGCTTCGATCGCTTCGCGCACTTTCCCGGCCGGATGGGTTTTACTAATTGCGACCAGCTCGACATCACTAGCTGTTCGTCCCGATTTCGCCGCCGCGCTTGCTATTTGCTCCCGAACGCGATCGAGATTGTCGGCGATTGAGTTCATCGTAGAAGCAGAAACCTATTAATTCTCTACATCGGTGCCTGACACAAGCACCGCTGCATCGAACGCTGCTGCGCAAACCAACCAGCCCTCATTATTTGCTAGCCAATCGAACAGAAATCACGCAGAACGAGCGGATCATGAAAACCTACTCACTCCTTGTTGTAATCATCATTAGTGCTGTCGCTTGCGCCAGCTCGTTCGCTCAGGATAAAACTACCTTGCAAGCCAATGCCAGCGTCGCCGGCATCCTTCAAGGCAGTGCGGGCAAAGCCGTCGAGTTGCACTTGCGATCGGGCGAAAAAATGGGGGGCAAAGTCGCCCAAGTGACTGATACTATGGTTCACCTTTCGAATTTGACCGGAGCGGAATATTTCGATGCCTTCGTCGATATGAAGGACGTTTCGGCGGTCGTCGTTCGCGTCGCCGGCCGATAATAGCTTTCACGTTCGCAATCATTGAGGGGCCGTTGACGGCCGGAGTTCGATAGGCGAACTCCGTTCACGATTGCCAATCCGAGCAGCAATTGCCAATACTCCTGTCATGATTACCAAAAACATCGGAATGCTTCTACTCGCGATTTATCTGATCATTGTCGGGATTGTGACACTCACTGGATTGGGCATCGGTTTTATCACTGGAGCGATTGCGCTTGTGGCCGGCATTTTCATTTTGATTGGCCGCTAGCTTCGGCAAGGTGCCTGATTCCGGTGTAGGATCGGCCGAATTGGTCGAATTCCGCGCGACCGGAACGGCCGCCTCTACACAAAGGCTTTTTGCGTCACGCGAGAGATTTCATCATTTGCTGCGCAAGCTTGGGTCCAATCCCACTTTCTTCGTGTTTGAAATACACGAAAGCGTCAGTCCAATCTGTGTTTTGCTCGCGCACGAACTCGGACCACCGTTTCACATCTTCTTCTGTGTAGTCCTCGCGGCGAAGTCTAAGATAGCCGTAACGGGCGGTAATCGTCTTCGGCGTTGCAATTGCGTCCGTATCGGCAATGCAGAGCGCGATATTACGCGAGCGGAGCAGATCGAAAATTTCATCGTCGAACCAGGACTCGTGACGAAATTCGAACGCGGCGCGTATCGAGGGAACCTCACGCAAAAATGAGCTCAAAACGGCAGCGTCTTTTTTGAATGTCGGTGGCAATTGAAACAGCAGTGGTCCAAGGCTTTCACCAAGATCGCTCACCACCTTGCAAAAATAGCCGAGTGTGTCGGCGCAATCGCGCAACTTTGCCCAGTGGGTGATTTTCTGCGGCGCTTTTAAAGCGAAGCAGAATTTTTCCGGCGTCTGTTTTTTCCAGTTTTCGATCGTCTTCTGCGCAGGAATGCGATGAAAGGTGTAATTGATCTCGGTGGTATTGAATCGTTCGGCGTAAAACGAAAGCATCTTCGCGGTTGCCAAATCCTCCGGATAAAAATTTCCCTTCCATTCTGAGTACTGAAATCCAGAGGTCCCGATCCAAACGTTCATATTGAGCTGTCAGTTAAAACAGTCCGTGGCGCAACACTATGCCAAGCATAACAAAGCCCGCCGGCAAGCATCCACATCACAAATACAATCCGAATGGGGTATAGCGGCCAAGCTCTTTGGGCTCTCGTAGTTAGTGGGAACAAAGAGGGAATCCACTGCCGCGATTTAACGAACAAAAGGGGAAAATATGAAAAAAGCAGTATTGAGCATTGCATTGGCGTTGGCGGCGCCATTGGCGTGGGCACAAGTCTCAGAAACTACCACCACGACGACTACAACCGACGCCAACGGAACGATCACCGAGTACACTCCAGGCAGCGCGATCGTGCTTAAAGAAACCAGCGGCCCGGTCCGATATCGCTTTGGCAAAAGTGTCACTTACGTGACGCGAAGCGGCCGTGTTCTGGATCCAGACGTCGTGAGAACAAAGGTTAAAGTGGGTGTTCCCGTCCGTGTCCATTACACCGGGACTGGCGACGCCATGATGGTCGATCGTGTAATCGTGGACGAAGATTAATCAGCCAGTTTAGTTCGTCTCCAACGCGCCTTTCTGTCCTGCCAAAGAGCGGACAGCAAAGGCGCGTTTATTTCCGGTCAAAGCCACTCTCTGCTGAAGGCCCGCTTCGAGAATCATTCAGGACGCATCGGCATCCGAGTGAAGTGTCGAATTCGAATCTTAGTACCGCGGCGAGCTCGCCGCCTTGGCCCATTTTGCACGAGGACAGGCAAGCTGATCGCCGTTCAAACTCAGAAAGGAAACATGAAAGCAGTGTTAAGCATTGTACTGGCAATGGTGGCATCGTTCGGGTTCGGACAAACTCTGCGGCAGCCGCTGATGAAGGAGCAAGACATCATGCAGCAGCCACGGACCAGAACCACCACTCAAACAACAACTACAACTGAAGCCAACGGAACAATCACACAATTCACGCCAGGCAGCGCGATTGTGCTTAAAGAATCCAATGGTCCGGTGCGTTATCGCTTCGGCAAAACAATCACTTACGTTACTCGGAGCGGAAAAGTCCTGGATCAGGCCGAGGTAAGTCAAAAAATCAGAGTTGGAGTTCCGGTTCGTGTGCATTACACCGGGACAGGACCCAACATGGTCGTTGATCGGGTTGTCCTCGAGGAGGATTAATCCAGGTTTCTCGTTGTACGCGCCTTTGTTGTTCCTGTGGGAGCAACAAGGCGCGTTTTGTTTTTCTCTCAAAACTGCTCCGACAGAACTCCGAATAAGACCGACCGCTGTCTGATACTCGAATTGTCTCTGTTATGAAGCTACAAATGAAGGGAAGCTGGAACGAAATTAAGGGGAAACTCAAACAGAAATACGGTCAACTAACCGATGATGATCTGGCCTTTGCCGACGGAAAAGAGGACGAGCTTTTGGGTCGCCTCCAAAAAAGACTCGGTAGAACAAAAGACGAACTTCGATCTGAGATTGAGGAGATGTGATCCCAGTTCGGTCTGAGTACTGGCTAGCTCATTACGACCTTGATTGGGACCCAGTTTAGCATTCGCACAACAGCGTGATCGGCATGCATCTGGACGATGCTGACCGAGCCAGGATCAATCTGAAAACGAAATAGAAGATCCAGATGCATGCCGAGGAAGTAGGTAAGCGCAGCGCGTATCACGTCTCCGTGGGTGAAAACGGCGATGCATGAAAATCGATTTCCGAGCGCTGCGATTTTTGCTAGGACTCGTACTTGAACTTGATACATCGATTCGCCGTTTGGGGGTGTAGTTTCGCTGCGTTGGATGTTCCATTTGTGCCATTCTGGAAGCGGATCGAGTTCGCCGAGGGCGCGGTTCGTCCAGTCACCCATTTGTAACTCGTCAAATTCGTCGGCCACGCGCAACGGCAAACCGAGGCGGCGCGCAAGCGGTTCTGCGCTTTCACGGGTGCGCTCAAGAGGACCGGAATAAACCGTGTCGATTGGCAAAACAGAAAGCCTTCGGGCGAGTTCCTGAGCCTGCTGTTTACCTGATTCGTTAAGATGAATACCAGGCGTGCGTCCCAGTATTTTTTTACCAATCGCATCATGAACTGCATGACGAATCAACAACACGTTGCTCATTGCTGGCGCCGAGAGGTAACCCGCCTGGTCTCAACCCGGAACCGTTGCCATCGTTGACACTTGCGGCGCGTACCGCCGAGTCATGTAAGCGCAGAACTCTGCAAACTCATCGGCCACCAATGGCGGACTCGTATAGTGCGGAGCAATTCCGCGATGCTCCGGCGTAAAGCAGAATGTCAGAGTCACCTCGAATTCCTCCAGTGCGTTCATTTGTCGATCGAACCACTGTTCAGCGTTCGGACGAAAACTATCAGCCCAGCTGATACCGGTGCGAAGATGTTTCACTCCCAGCCGGCGCAGCCATCGGACAGCATCGTCGAGACGGTGATCTTCGAAGTGAAACCATTGACAGATGCCGAGATGCGATCTGTAATGCGCAAACGTTTGCAGCGCCGGTTTAGGCGAACCGTCTTCGCGCAACAAACCCATATAAAAATGCCGGTAGTAGGATGATCCTTCCGCCTCACGATGCCGTGTTGTCGCCGGCCAGCCGCGTGGCAAATCGTAGAGCGAATACCAATGAATTCGCGAAACACGGCCGATCAGCAATTCCGCAGTTCGGCGCACGCCAAATTCCTGGACTTCTTCCGCGCCGAAGCTGGATACGCCAACTTCGGAGATCCAAATCGGCAAATCAGTAACGGCCTCGATCTCACCGATGCGCTGCGGCCATTCGTTAATCTGCCAGTGATTCCAATCCAGCGGAAAGCCGTGCAGGGCGACGACATCGAAATGATCGAGGACGCCGAAGCCTTGCATGCGCGCGATGAATTTCGGATCGATCGGTGAAATCCCGCCCAAAACGCGCGGCATGTGCGGATTTACTTCTGCGACGGCGTCCGCGGCGGCGATCGCCATGTCCGAAAACATTCGCCATTCAGGGTCGATCTCGAAATCCCAATGAGATTTATTGTTCGGCTCGTTCCAAATCATCACTGCTTCAATCATGGCTTCGCCTCAATGAATGGTTACGTCACAAATCCGGCTTAACTCCTTACGCCGTTGCTCGTCATTCGTAATCGTCCCTCCGAATGGGTACGTAAATTGCCCGTGGCCCGCTTGGTAGTCCATGGCGCCGACAAACGAACACTTCGTCCTCCGGGTGGTCGAGAATTTCGAACCCGGCGCTCCGCAGCATCGCTTCGACGCCGGCGCGATTTGGAATCCACCAGTTGGTCGGATCGCCGGCGTACCGTTTTTCAATGAAAAACATTTTCGGGAAACTTGCGCGCTCGAACGCGTCCATATCCCAAAATCCGTAGTCGTCATCAACCGCCTCAACCTCATCGGTCCCACGCTGCAACGATTGAAAGACAAATAGATCGCGAGCGACGTGCTCGTGGATCAGATCGAGCGCGAGCAGCGGATGCCGCAGGTGATAAAAGACGCCCAAAAACAGAACGACGTCGAACTGCTCCCCAAGCATGTGCACGTCATATACGGAGAGTTTCCGGAATTCGATGTCCAACCCGAGTGTGTCGGCCGCGAATTGAGCTTGCGCCAAATATCTTTCGTCGAAATCAATGCCGAGCACGCGATCGGCTCCGCGTCGTTTCATCTCAATGCTGTAGAAACCGGCGTTGCAACCGATATCGAGTACACTTTTGCCTCGCAGATCTGCGGGAATCGCATTTTGGAATCGCTCCCACTTCACGCGTGGAAAATCGCCGAGGAAATGTTCGGGCGCGGTCTGCACGCCGCTAATGTTGATGTTGTGGAACCATTCCCCGAGCACCCGGATCTGCTCCGCGACTTGCGCGCGTCCATTCGCAGTGAGTTCGGCCAGTTGCGCGTTCATGCGAACACCTGAAAAACTGCGGTTTTCCAATCGGCACCAACGGTTTTAAAGTCGGCGCTCCGATTTTCCCCGCAAAGCAAATTCATCGCTTCGCGGTAACCGTTAAGTGTTCCCACATCGACGTACGATTCGCCGGCTCGGATCCCCACCGCATGGCCGCCGCACGCCAGCCAGGCGTTAACCAACGTGCCGATATATTCGTCGCGTCGATTTCGTTTCACCCAAAACGAATGCAGTTCATGCAAAATTGCGCCGGGCATCTTGAACGCTCCCCAAATCCAGTTCGACCCCGCATTCTGCTGCTTTACCTGGATATCCAACACGGACCCGTTTGCTTTTGTTCGAACGGCATCAAAAAATTCCGGGTGCGCGACGGGAAAAAGAAGAAATGAGAGTTCGTCATCCGGCAAAGCGCATAATGCATTTTCCGGAAACCAAATCGTGTCAGGCAGACCGACACACACATTCTCGTTCGGCGCAATCAAAGGGGCGGCTTGAAAAATGGCATCGCATAATCCGCTCGGATGCGGTTGCACGACGAAGCTGATTGTTACCGAGTCAAGATCCACGCCGCCGTAATATTCCAAAATGTCCGATTTTCCCGGGGCGATGACAAAACAAAACTTGCGTGCGCCGCCGGTCATCATGCGATCGATCAGATATTCGCTGATCGCCCTCGGCCGCTCGACGGCGCCATCAATGCGTCCCCCAACCGGCAGCAATTCTTTCGAGAAAGCGAGCGGTTGAATCCGCGTGCCTGAACCGGCTGCTGGAATAATGCCCCACATGGAATTTACGATTTGCGGTTGTCGAGTTTCGAGCTATGCGGCGATTACTTTTGCGGTGTGAAAGTTTTCGATAATGTTTTCGAACTGTTGAGCGCGTTGTGTGCCCGTGTCCTCGGCGAGTACGCGCTCGCGCGCAGCGTGCGCCATCCGGCTAAGTTCTGCATCGCTTAATGCAAGGCCGGCGACGACGTCCTGTGTCGAAGATGCGATTAAAATTTCGGAATCAGGAGTGAAGAAATCGTCGAGACCATCCCAGGAATCGCTGATGATTGGCGCGCCGCAAGCAGCTGCCTCGAACAAGCGGCCGGAAGGGCACCATCCCATCTCTCGCATGGCCGCGCGTGTGACGTTCAACGTGAGTCGAGAAGAGCAAAAGAAGCTGGGATGTTCCGACGGGGGCAGATGCTGGACAAAAAAGATGTTGTTTGTCCAGGGAAACTCGGCCGGGTACTGCGCGCCGCCCATCACAAATCTCGCTTCCGGAACGCGCATGGCAGGCTCGATGAACAAATCGTGTAACGTCCGCTGGCGATCCTGCGAGTACGTGCCCAAATATGAGAGCGCCGCATGGTAGCTGTTTTTGCGCGGAACGGGTCGATGCACGTCGGGATCGACGCTGCCATACAATGGCACAGTTTTTTTTGCGCCGAGGTCGGCCTTTAACGCGTCCAGGGCCGCTCCACCGGTAAAGCTCAAAACCAGGTCGAAATCGCCGAGGCCATTTGGAGGGAGGTACGGAACGACTTCCCCTGCTCGAAACCGCGCGATTGTTACCGGCGCATCCAGATCGTAGAACACGCGCAATGCCGGTGAAAACGAAATCAAATCGAAAGCCGCAACTGCATCGGCACAGTACGACGTGACAATCGCGACGTCTGCGTCGCGCAATTCACGACCTGCAGTATCAACAATGTCATTCCACGATTCGTAGAGCCGCAGCGTTCCACCATCAAGCGCTGAAAGATCACGGTGGGCTGCGTAATAGGGCACGTCGCGCTCGAAAAAGACAATAGTGTGTCCGCGTCCAATTAATTGACGGCATAACGAACGCCAGACGGTCGCATGGCCGTTTCCCCACGACGAGCTGATCGTTAGGCCAAAAATCACGATCTTCATTTTGCCCTCGTCTGCTTGTTCCGTTTTCCATTTCGCGACATTGCGCTGCCGTTGGTTGCAACGTATGGCGCTGATCGCGGCCGGAGGTTAGCGCGAGACCGGTCGCGATCAGCGCCTACGGCTACAACCTTGTCGCCTCGTATGAACGCCTCAGTTAGCGCACGCGCTTCTTCGTCGGTAAATTGTCGTGGCGGGGTCTTCATGAAATAGCTCGATGGCGCAACAAGTGCACCGCTCAACCCGCGGTCCAGCGCAAGCTTGGCGCAACGAATGGCATCGATCACCACGCCGGCAGAATTGGGTGAGTCCCACACTTCCAGCCTCATCTCGCAATTGATTGGCACCTCCCCGAACGTCGTGCCTTCCATCCGGATGTAGCAGCATTTTCGATCTGTCATCCACGGCACGTAATCACTGGGACCGACATGCACATTCGTCGCTGGCATTGGATGACCCAGTTGCGATGTGACTGCCCGTGTCTTGGAGATTTTTTTCGATTCCAACCGCTCGCGCTCGAGCATGTTCAGGAAATCTGTGTTACCGCCGAAATTGAGCTGATAGGTACGATCAAGCTGGACACCACGCTCGCGAAATAGATTCGTTAGCACGCGATGCGCAATGGTCGCGCCTACTTGCGATTTGATATCGTCGCCGACAATCGGCAATCCGCGCTCCCGGAACCGCCGCTGCCAGTATTTTTGGGAGGCGATAAACACAGGAATGCAGTTCACCAACGCACAACCGGCTTCCAGGATTTGCTCAACGTACCATTTCGTGGCCATCTCTGAGCCAACAGGCAAATACGAGACCACCACGTCGGTATGTGTTTTTCGAAGGATCCCGATGATGTCGTCGGTGGAACCCGGCGCTTTCTTGACGACTTCCTTGAGATATTTGCCGAGCCCGTCGTGAGTCATGCCGCGATGTACTTTGACTCCGAGCGGCGGAACGTCCGCGAAGCGGATTGTGTTATTTGGCTTCGCAAAAATGGCTTCGCTCAAATCGCGTCCAACCTTGGTTGCATCGATGTCGAACGCAGCGCTGAACTCGATGTCCCGCACGCGATAACCCCCGACATCAACGTGCATCAATCCCGGCACGAACTGCTCGTTCGTTACGTTCCGATAAAACTGCACGCCTTGCACGAGCGACGAAGCGCAATTACCTACCCCGATAACGCCTACGCGAATCTTCCCTGAACCATTCCTTTTCACAATAATGCAGCCTCCTCTTTTCTGGTCGGTTTTGGCGCCAGCTCGAACGGCAAGGCTGTGCAGGTTCGAGCCGCACCGATGAACCGCTCAAATTCCAGCGCGCGATGAGCGGATGTATGTTCGCGCAGCACCCGTTCGCGGGCGCGTGAGCCGATTTCACGCGCAACGTGTTCCGGCGTTTCGTGCAGAATCTCCAGAACATCGCGCGCGTCGCTGGCTATCAGAATCTCCTTCGTTGGTTGGAACAACGTTTTCAAGCCCGGCCAGTCATCACTAATAATTGGCGTCCCGCAGGACGCGGCTTCAAACAACCGAACGCTGGGCGAAAAACCCGCTCGGACCATGGCAGCGCGAGTGACATTCAATGTAAAACGCTGCGAATTATAGAACGCGCGGTGCTTCGCAGGCGACAGATGTGTGATTCGGTGAACGTTTGCCGGCCAGCGGATTTTCCGCGGGTATTGTGGGCCGGCCACAACAAATTGCCTGGATGGCAACATGGTCGCCGGCGCGAGCAGGAGCGAATTCAGTTTGCGCTGCCGGTCCTCGCCGAATGTGCCGAGATATCCCAACACCCATCTTTTCCGGCGGCGCTCTGGAAAATATTCGTCCGGATCAACCGAGCAAAACAATGCACGTGCCATCGGCGAGCCGTATTCCTGTTCGATCAGCTCCAGGGTGGGTCCACCGGTGAACGAGAGATAAAGGTCATAGCGCGCGATGAGGTCCTCTGAAAGATAATCGCAGTCGTTGCGGGCGATTTTTTCCAGTGTGATGGGAGTGTCTATATCGTAGAACGCCTTCACAGCAGAACTGAAACCGGTGAGCCATTCGCCAATCGCTTTGCCATCCGGTGTGAATGAGCCAACTACTACGCAGTCGCTGTCGTCAATCTGTTCGGCAAAGCGTCTTTTTAGTTCGGCAATATTTTCGTAAATCTCAGTGCGGCCAAACGGTGGATGCGGCAGGTCGCGATTAGCGGCGTACCACGGCTGGTCCCGTTCCAAAAACAAAACGTCGTGTCCGCGCCTAACGAGTTCTCGCATCAAACTGCGATAGGTCGTGGCGTGCCCGTTGCCCCAGGAGGATGTAATCGACAGGCCCAGGATCACAATTTTCACGCGAACGCTCCTTCCAGGATGCCGTCGAATTGGGCTGCCCGTTGTGCATAGGTGTGCTGCGCCAGAGCCCGACGATATGCTGCCTGCCCGATTGCCCGCGCACGGTCAGGCGTGAGATTGGCCACATGCGCCGCCACTTGTTCGCCGCTGTGTGCAATCAAAATCTCTTCGCCAGGATCGAAAAATCGTTCGATGCCAGCCCAGGCATCGGTGATCAAACATGCTCCCGCACCTGCGGCCTCAAACACGCGGGTGGCCGGCGAAAATCCGTAGCGTGCCATGCTGGCGCGTGAAATGTTCAAGACCGCGCGCGGGCTACAGTTGAACGCGTTGTGATCCGGCGTGTACACATGGCCGAGATTTTTCACGTTTGCTGGCAGCGGTTTGCTGTCCCAACCGATTCCGCCGAGGAGGAACTTTCGCTGCGGCAGTTGCTCGGCTGCGCTCAGAAAGAATTGTTCCACGCGCGCCTCACGATCTGGCAATCGGTGTCCGAGAAAGCCGAGATCGGCTTTAAATCGCGGCTGGCCTGCCACAGGATGATGCGTATCGGGGTCCAGGCCGTTGTAGATCGGCACGCATAGTTTCGCACCTAACGACTCGTAGCCGCGCACCACGGGCGAACCACCTCCGTACGTAAAGATGAAATCATAACGGGGAATTAATTTGCGAAACGGATCATTGGGATTGTTTTCCACACGTTCCAGCGTGGCCGGCGCATCGACATCGCAATACACCACGAAGTTTTGTTGCTCTTTCATCTCGAGCACTGCCGCTTCCAACAATTCGTCGAACACACCGATACCGCTGGCTTTTACAATCATGTCGGCATGTCGGCGGGCCGATTCCAGTGCGTGTAACACCGCGTCTTCGTCGTTCGAGTAAACGATTACGCGCGCCCAGCTCGGATGCTCGAGGTCGCGATGCCGTTGTCGATCGTATGCGTCGGGCTCATAGACTGTGATACTGTGGCCGCGATTGTGCAGCGCCTTGATCAAACCGCGATAATACGTCGCCGCGCCGTTCCAATATGCAGACAACAGACTCGAAATAAAAAATGCTATGTTCATTACTTGTTAGGTGGCTACAACTTGACTGCTTAGAGCAGCCGGACTCCCCGGCGTCGGCTCTGCCCTGTCGCGCGGTGTAATGGCCGGTGTGTCGAGTTCTCGGAGGATGGATATCAGCTCGTCAACGCGATGCGCACACGTGTGGCGGGCGCGCACAGTTTGTAGCCCATGCTCGGCGAAGTCTCGCGCCATTTTCTTGTCGCTCAACAGCGCGCGTAAATGCCGCTTCATTTCCCGGCCGTTCCTGGCGACCAGGAAATCGCGGCCTGGCTCAAACAACTTCTCGCAATCGTTCCACGGCGAACAAATCAACGGAATCCCGCAGGCGAGCGCTTCGAATGGGCGAATCGTCGGTATGCCTGGTAAAAGATCGACGTAGGGTCGGCGCGGCACGTGCAAAGTGATCCGGAAACGCCTGAAAATTTCCGGCACGCGGTAATTGGGCAGCCAACCGCCATAGGAAATTCCCGCATCGCGCAGCATATCCAGTGCGTGTTGTGGATACCGCACACCGAAGACCTTCGCTCGCAACCGGAGCGCTTTTACCGGCTCGATTAGAAATTCATGCAATTCGGCGGTGCGCTCGTCGTCACCCCAGTTACCGATCCAGACAACATCGCCATCGAACCGACAGTTGCGCGATATGGAAAAAACATTGGTATCGGCCGCTTCATGCCACGTCCATGCACGCCATGCCCAGCCGCGCTGTCGATAAACTTCGCGCAGCAAATTGCCGTAAGCCAGAACGCCATCATAATGCGAAAGATCGTACCGGCACATTTGGTCCGGTGCTGTCACAGCGCGGTGATGAGTGTCATGAAACAAAAGATGATATGCGCCACCCTTCTTGAAGCGGTGATCGCCGATTCGGCGAACGAGCGCGGGGTCGTTCCATTCATGAACCAGAACGAGATCGGCGCCCTCCAGTGCGCGATCGAGATCGAGCGTGGCGATGTCGTACGATTTCGGCCGTAGGAGCGGGAAACGCGCATGGAATTCGCGCAATGGCTCGGACCCTTGCGTCGCAACCAAATTCGAAATGCTCCATCCGTTCTCGGGTTCGTAGATATCGATTGTGTGCCCACGCTTTATTAGTTCCATCGACACACCGCGGAGAAAATGCGCGTTGCCGTGGTTCCAATCCGAAACTACTGAATGATAGAACATCACGATCTTCATGCCGCCACTTCCTCCATGAGCGACGGTTTTCCGGACACGGAAGATGATTTGCGAAGCATGCAACGACGATAGGCATCGAGATATTCCTCGCCCATGCGTTGTGGCGAAAATTGCAGCGCGCGCACACGTGCACGGCCGCTGAGAGTTTCGCGTGATTCCGGATCCGCGATCAAATTGTTCAATGCGCGTGCAAATCCGGTCGCGTCATCGGGCGAAACGAAAATCGCCGCGTCGCCCCAGATTTCGCGCAGACTTGGAATATCGCCGAGGACTAGTGCGCAGCCGCTGAGAGCTGCTTCCAGCGCCGATAACCCAAAAGGTTCATACCGCGCAGGCAGCACAAAAATCGCCGCGCGCGCGAATTGCTGTGAAATGTCACGGTCGGAAAGTTTTCCGAAACAAAAGATATTCTCCAGCGCCACTGACTGACCGTTCGGATGCCGGTTATCGCCCGCCGCGGCAATACGCCATTCAACCTGTGGTGCGATCCGATCGAGCAGCTGAAAATTTTTCGCTTCATCCCAGATTCGTCCGCAGGTAAAAATCAGCGGCAGCTTCTCGGTCGGCGAAAACAGGCGAGAGTCGCGTCCATTGCGAATAACGACGCAATCCGGCTTTGGGTCATAATGAAAGCGCAACTGATCGCGCATGTGCGCACTGGGCGCGACAATCAAATCAGGGG
This sequence comes from Candidatus Udaeobacter sp., assembly GCA_036522635.1. Taxonomy (GTDB): domain Bacteria; phylum Verrucomicrobiota; class Verrucomicrobiia; order Chthoniobacterales; family UBA10450; genus Udaeobacter. The sequence goes on from DATDFM010000120.1 coordinate 18,571, forward strand.
CCGCAAGCCCGGCGGCAACACGGATCCGATACTCGTTATATCGCATCGGCGCTTCATCGCTCTTCACCGCGCGCCACCAGGATAAAACACACGAGTGAGCAACAACCAGCACAGGCGCATCCCAAGGAAGAACAGCGTGGCAGTAGTTGTTAAGATGAATAAGATCGGGTCTCACTCGCCCGCCCAGTTGCAGCAGCCAATCGCCTGCTCGATCAACATCGTTCCAGGGGTCCTCTGCCCATTCGGGCCGGTATGTGCTTTCGAACAAACGCACATTTTTGCGCGCAACCACTTGCTCGTATTGCTCGCGACTAAGACGTCCGCCCATACTGGCCAACGCAATCTCGATTCCGTGCGGCTCAAGGGCGCGCGAAAGCTCGAGCGCATATGTCCAGACGCCGCCGATTGGATCGACGGTCATCAGAATTTTGCGCGGCAACGTGTTAGAGGTTTGCGTTTTCATAAATCGCGTCAATGACGGCGGCGACTTCGATCATTCTTTCAATTTCCGGATCGAATCTGGGATCCCTGGCCATGCATCGAGCCCATTCCACCGCTGCACGTCCGAACCACTCGTCCGGCGGCGCGACAAGGACTTCGCGACTTGTGGAGTCAAAGCGTTCGGCAACGAAATCGTAGAACGAGCCGTTCACGTTGTACATAGCCGCGCCGCCTTTTGTTCCGTAGAAAGACGCTTCGATCAGAGCGTCGCGTCCGGCGTGAAGATGCCATGAGCAACTCAAGTTGATCGCGGCGCCGCTGGCGAGATCGAGCCGCGCGGTAGCGTAATCCTCACAAATGCCGTCGAGTTGCTCAATGCGTTTGCCACGGTGCAACAATCGGCTGGTCACCCCAATGATCGGTTGATCGAGAATCCAAAGCGCTGCGTCCACCAAATGAATCCCCAGATCGATGACACAACCGCCACCCGACCGAACCCGATCGTAAAACCACGGCTTCTGCGGGCCATAGGCATTGTGGAAGACCAGGTCTGTTGCGAAGATTTCGCCGAGTTCATTTTCCCTAACGAGTTGACGGATTTGTTGTAGCGCTTCGGTGTACCGATAGGCGAGATCGACTCCAAGAACGCGATCGGCGGACCGCGCCGCGTCGATCACTTCTGAAACTTCCTTGGCATTGCGACCCAGTGGCTTTTGGCAGAACACGGCCAGGCCTCGCTTCGATGCTGAAATACATTGCTGGGCATGCTGCGCACTTGGCGTGGCAACAACGACGCCATCGAGATCGGCGTTAAAAAGCTCGTCAGCATTTTCGAAGCGTAATGCGTGAGGGGCGTATTGCGCGGCCGCCGCGAGCCTTTCGTCAATTGGATCCGAAATGGCAGAAATGTCGGCCACACCGGCCCGCTCTATGGCCGCAAGCCGGTGCGTGCCGATCCAACCAACTCCCAAAAATCCGAGGCGTGGCCGCAACGCGGTTTTCGCAGGCGATCCGGAGAATGTTGCAGGTTCTGCGGTGTTCATGTCGTGACCAGCGCCTTCATGAATCCGTCGGGCCTCCGCGTCACGATCTTCAGTGCGTCCCCGAGACATTCGAGTGGGAAAGAGTGCGTAAATAGTGGCGCGGGATTTAGCAGACCGGCATCGATGGCGCGGATTGCCTGACGAATTCCATCGACGTAAACGCCTGGATCGCGCTCATGAGCGTTGACCACGTCTAGTCCTCGCCAGTTCCACAATTGCATGTTGACCTGACGAGGTCCGTCCTGGTGATAACCTGCGATGATTAACCGACCGCGTTCGCGTGTAATCTCTCCGGCGACGTCGAGGGGTCTCTGCTTTCCGGTACACTCGACTACGACATCGCAAAGCCGATCGTTCGTTAGGCGTCGGACCGAGTTAATATCATCATCGTCAAGCGCAACGAGGTGTGTTGCCCCCATTTCCTGCGCTATTCTCAGTGCAAACTCACGGCGACTGAGCGCGATCACCCTGGCGCCAGTGGCGCTGGCCAGTTGGGTCAGCAACGCTCCAAGGAAACCGATACCGACAATCGCCACCGTATCGTCTTTGGCGATACTGCTCCGCCGAAAGATGTTCATCACGCAACCGAGCGGTTCGCCGGGAAACGGGTACTCATCGGCGGTCTCGGAAAGCTTTACCGCGGCTGACGAATCGCAGACATCATAATCGGCGTATGCGTTGCTGGAAAGAAAAGCGACGCGATCGCCTTGTTTGAAATCGCCCACCGAGCTTCCGACGTCTTCAATTCTCCCCCACCCTTCGTGCCCAGGCGCGCCCGGTGCCATTGGATAGTCAAACCACGGCTTCCCCTCCCACGAGGGAATATTCGACGCACAGACGCCACAGCCTTCGACACGTACGAGCAGTTGATTTGGATTCGGTTCAGGAATTTCTGTTTTGATGATGTTGATTTTGCCGGGTGCACTAACGACTGCTGCACGCATTCTTCGTAAAACCCGCGAAGGCGGCACGCCTTCACCAACACGCGGGATGCCTCTGCTCCCCAGGGATGTTGGCGTCGCGCTCATCCGGTGGCGACCATCCTCTCTCGAGTGGTGCGCTCCTGCCGCAACCAATTGTAAAGACGTCGTACGCCCTCAAACTTGCCGACGCGTGGCGACCAGCCAGTGGCGGTGTGAAACTTGGAAAAATTTGTGACGTAGTATCGCTGGTCTCCAGGCCGCCAGTTGGCAAACTGAATCCGCGGTCTGCTCTCGTTAAGTTCGCCAATCAACGCGAGCAATTCACGCAAGCTGGTCGTGTTCTCCACACCGCCTCCGATGTTGAACACCTGGCCGGACAGCGTTCGAATGTGTTTCCGCGCGAGCAGAAGCGCCTCGATCAAGTCATCGACAAACAAGATGTCGCGCACTTGTTTGCCGTCGCCGTAAATGGCGATCCGGCGGTCTTCGAGCGCGTTGATGAGAAAATGTGCAACCCAACCCTGGTCCTCCGTGCCGAACTGATGCGGTCCGTAAATGCAACTCATCCGAAAGACCACAGCCGGCAAGCCGAACGTGCGTGCATAATCAAGAATGTATTGGTCCGCGGCGCCTTTCGAGCAGCCGTAGGGACTGTATAAATCCAGCCGTTGATCTTCGCTGATCCCACAGGCGCTGATTTCTTCGTCGACCGGCTCATAGCGCGCCCGGTCTAATTGAAGATCGACGTCCTCGAGGCTTCCGTAGACCTTGTTAGTCGAAGTAAAGATGATGGGCGGCGGATTCGGCAATCCGCGCACCGCTTCGAGCAGATTCAATGTGCCGCGCGCATTGACATCGAAATCGTAAACGGGCGCGCTGAGACTACTCGTGACCGCCACCTGCGCAGCGAAATGAAACACGGCGGCAGCTTGCTCGACGCAAGTGGCCAGCCGGCGTGCGTCGCGTGTGTCGGCGACTTCGAGCTGAACCAAATCGCCATGCTCGTCACGGAGCCATTCTGCATTCTGTTCGACGCCAGCACGCGAAAGGTTGTCGTAAAGAATCACCGGCTGGTCTCGCGAGCAGAGCGCGTGCGCCAGATTGCAGCCGATGAATCCGCAGCCGCCGGTGATTACCACCGGACGCTTACGCTGACGCGGGCCGGTGCTCCAGCCTAACCAGGCGGAATTTTCGACATCTTCAACGCCGCCCTGCGCCAGTAAACGAAAGAGAAGCTTCTCTGAGCCATCGTGACGACGAATCCCGAAATGACGCTCTCGCTCATCGCTATAGAATTTGTTTTCATCCGAGAACTGGTCCAAATCGAGGTCATGTGCGCCGTGCCAGTAAACGCGCTCGGCTGGCGCGTGCATCGCATCGATGAAAGCTGCAATTTGACCCCGCTCGTCATGTCGCCATGTCGAATAACCGGTCTCGGTAATCCATATCTCGGCTTTCGAGCGATGTTGCAAAAGCACTCTGCGTACCCGCGCGATCTTCGCGTCCCAACCGTCCCACCAAAATTCGAACGTGCCAGGGAAACCGTGAATACCGACCGCGTCGATGTACTGCATGACGCCGCGCTCACACATGAGGCGGACCCATTGCGCATCCATTGGTCCACTGGCGCCAAGCACGGTTTTTTTTCCACGCGTTCGCACCCAATGCGCCGCGCCGCCGACCATTTCGCAGAAAATCAACCAATGCGGATCAAGCGTCGTATTCCATTCAAGCGGGTTGCGCGGCTTGTTCCAAAGCTCAACCCACTCAAAATACTCACCGAATCGCGTGATGAATACGTCCAGAAAATCGGCGTACTGTTTTGGATCGCGCGGCGGCGAACACTGACTGGGAGCGATACCAAGTCCGGTCGGAGTATAATGAAAACATGGCAGCACGTGCACGGCCTGCGCAAGACGCGGTAGCAACCAGTCGTACCATTTCTCCCCGCCTTCGGTGTGCCAATCGGCCCACGAGATACCGGTGCGTAGATCTCTGACGCCAATGGTTTTTAGATCACTAAGCAGCTGTTCGACGCGTTCCTCTTCCCCCGGACGAAGCCACTCCAGGATACCGAGGACAGGATGGCCATTGCTTTTCATACTGCCAAGCCGCGGGCGTTGAGTTCACGAACGGCGTGGTCGCTTCGATCGACGGCGATTTGGCCTTCTAACCAGCCCGCAAGTTCCACCAATCCTTCTTTGAGACTAATGCGCGGCTCGTAGCCGAGAATATTCTTTGCCCGCGAAATATCGGCGAAACAATTGCGGATATCACCGACACGACATTTGCCAACGATTTCGGGCGCGATTTCCTCTCTTCCAAGTACGCGCGCCATTTGCTCGGCGATTTCAAGCACCGAATAATTGTGGCCGCTCCCGATATTGAAAACTTCGCCAGCAGCCTCGGGAACTTCGAGCGCGAGCCGGCACGCCCGTGCGACGTCGCGGACATGAACAAAGTCACGTCGCTGTCTGCCGTCCTCGTTAACGAGCGGCGAATTGTTGTTGAGAAGTCGCGACGCGAAAATTGCCAACACACCGGTATACGGGTTCGAAAGCGCCTGCCGTGTCCCGAAAATATTGAAAAACCGCAAAGCGACGGTGTCGATTCCATATGCGCGCCCGATCGTTAGGCAGAGACGTTCCTGGTGATATTTGGAGATCGCATAAACCGACGGCAATGCCGGGCATTTGGTTTCGGGGGTTGGAACGGGAATTAATGCTTCACCGTTCGAGGCCCGGACTTCCCAGTCATGGGCACGCAGTTGCTCAAGTGTGCGCTCGCGCGCTTCGACGCATGCGCCATCACGCGTGCAATACAGGCCTTCGCCATAAACGCTCATGCTCGATGCGACGATGAGGCGTGCGATTGGTTGCGCGGAAACACTTTCGAGTAAAACAGCCGTGCCTTGAGAGTTGTTCTCCGTGTAATTGGCAATCTCGTACATGCTTTGACCAACACCGACTACCGCGGCGAAATGGAACACGCAGTCGACGCCATCCAGCGCGCGGCTAATTGCCTCCCGGTCCCGCACATCACCACGAATGAACTCCACTTCCCGGGCAAGATATGAGGGCCGGCGAGCGCGCGTGCCGTGCACCTGGGGCGCGAGATTATCGAGCACGCGCACGGCATATCCGCGCTCGAGCAATTCATCCGCCAAATGTGATCCCACGAATCCGGCTCCGCCGGTAATGAGGATGTTCTTCGCCATAGATTTTTTCAAAGATCTATCGCAGCACTGCTCGGCGCAGGACGGTAAGAAAATGCCTCAGAATGAAGTCGGGTTTCCACCCATGACCATTCGTTAGGCATAAGGTTGTTGCCTCAAGCGCAACCCAACGAAACAAACCCCCACTGAGCGGCGTTGGGAAAATTATCAACTCATGCCCGTTCGCACCGAGGCGGCTCGGATCCGACGACGCTATGGCAAGCGTTGCGGACACCTCAGTTGATTTATGACAACCAGCGACTCTGTGCTGCGCGTAGTAGTACCTATGAAAAAACAGCTATTCTCCCTGATCACTGCCGCACTTGGCGTTGCGCTTTTCGCGTCTTGCCAGCAATCCGGGGCAACCAACACAACCGGAGCCACGGGCACCACAGGAACGGTCAACACGACACCACGCAGAAACGCAACGAAAACACAGGGGTCCGCGAGTGAAGCGCCTTCGCCTATTCCCTCGGGATCTAGTGGACGCTAAATCGGAAGGCCTGGTTGGATTGTTTCACCGGTTGGTCACACATCTTCACCCATTAACGCGCATAGACCTGCCAGACAGAAGACAGGTGCTTTGTACGTCCGCCGCTGGGATGCTCCATACCGAGGCGACCGGATCGCGGTGAAATACGATTCAGGTGATATGAAAAAATCCATTTACCTGTTGGCTATCTTGGCCTTGTTCGCTGCATGCGAGCAAAAATCAACGACAGTCAATCCGCCTGCCGAGAAGAAAGAAAGTAACACCACGATCGTAAATCCACCGTCAGAGAAGAAGGAAACTAGTACGACAGTGGTGAATCCGCCTGGAGGCACGACGAAAGAGAAGACCGATATCAACGTTAACACTTCGCCAAACCCGTAAATATACTTTCCGCGATTGTAGGCGTGCGTGGGGTGCATGGAGCGCGCTTACAAACGCGCATTTCTAATTACGTTATGCGTCTTATCCTGCTCTTAATTCTGCTACTGTTGATTGTCGGCGCGCTGCCGACGTGGCCATATAGCACCGGCTGGGGATACTACCCGAGTGGACTAGGCGTCGTCGTACTGATTGTCTTGCTCATAATACTGTTTCGGTAAGCGCCTCGACATGCACCAGTCGTCTCGCCAGCGAAACGCAGTACTCGATCTTTGCCGACTCACACCTTGTGGCGCAATGGCCTGAGTGCGTGAGTCAGTTTTTGCAGACCCAGTTCCAATCGCGTCTTCACCGTCCCCAGCGGGGCGTGTGTGGCGGCAGCGATTTCTCTGTGGCTTAGCCCGCTAAAGAAAGCCAGTTCGACCGCTTCGCGTTGTAAGCGAGGCAACGCTCGGATGCTTTTTTTCAAAAACTTGCGGAGATCATTCAACACAAGTCCTTCCGCCGCGTCGCGTCGGGGGGTCTGTGATTCCTGGACCACTCGTTTTTCATAGCGCTCTCGCGCACGCGAATAAGCCTGACGCCGGCGCAACCGGTCGATGGCACGGCGTCGGGCGATAGTCACCATCCAACCGAGTGGTTTCCCGGCCTTGGCCGAATAACGACCGGCTTCTTCCCAGACCTGAATGAAAATTTCCTGCAAGACATCGTCGGCTTCTGCTTCTTCATGAACGACTCCATCGATGGTTGCTCGCAATCTTTTGCTATGCCGGCCGTACAACTCAGCAAGCGCGTCATGACGTCGCGATGAAATATGTTTCATCAGCACCTCATCCGGCGCTGATGCCACCGTAGGCTGATCCAGAGTAGCATCGATCATAAACGGCAGGCCTCCAGTCCCAGCGTTGATTCGGACAAGCGCCGGTGGCGTTTGGCGGGCAAAACGCGTCGCCAATGTTTCTTAGCCGGACCAGAAGCAATCGGCAGATTCGCATAGCGCCACTGATGCGGTGTGGAGGTGCACCCCAACGTTGGACAGCACAGCTTGAATTTTCCTCCGGGCAATCGGCGGATGTCCACCTGCCGTCCCTTAAACTTTCTCTCGCAAAGAACGCAGACCCGCTGGTCATCGAGCGATTTCCAGCTCCTGTAAGGGTCGCCTACGCGCAAGATCGAGAGCCGATCATCGAGATTGATATGTGCGATCATATGCAACGAGCAGTCTGCTCATCGCATCCAGACACACAATCGGAGGACAGGCTGATTGTCTGCTAGGACAAAGTCCTACTACACCTCTCCCGTTCAGGTCGGATCATCAGGGAACACTACTAAAGCAATACACCGGATTCCTCAGCAATTTCAGATCCAGAAGCCTGCGGGAATTACCGCATTTTTAGGAACCACCACAATCCCGTCACGAATGAAATAATTCTCTGCGTCGAGATTCTGCGATTTCCCTTCCGGCGTAATTACGACGCCATCGCCAATTCGCGCGTTCTTGTCGATAATTGCGCGATCGATCACGCAATTTTTCCCGATACCTATTGGCGGCTGTGAGGAATCCGTTAGGCCGAGCTCAAAGTAATCCGCACCCATAACGATGCTGTTGCGAATCGTGGCGCCGCTTTGAATGACGCTGCGTATGCCGATAACGCTTCGCTCCAGGTGCGCATCTGAAATTATACAACCGTCGGAAATAATCGCCTGACGCAAAGTTGCGCCGTTTATTTTACTGCCGGGCAAAAACCGTGGATGCGTATAGATCGGCGAGTCTGGTTCAAAGAAACTGTATTCCGGGACCACTTCAGTTAAATCGAGATTAGCCTCGTAGAATGCGCGAATCGTTCCGATGTCTTCCCAGTAACCGTCAAAGATAAACGCGCTGACGTGCCGCTCTTTGATCGAGGTCGGGATAATGTGTTTACCGAAATCGAACAGATCGCTCTCCATGCATTGGATGAGCACGTCGCGGTTGAAAACGTAAATACCCATCGATGCCTGAAACAGCTCGTCCTCTTCATTCGCGCCGATGGCACGAAGCAATTCCCGGTTCATCTTCATGTCCCGGAGACCTGATTGATCCGACGGTTTCTCGATAAAGCCGGTGATCCGGCGATCGACACCGCTCTGCATGATCCCGAATTCAAATACCTGATGACGCGCCACTGGTTTGGTGGCCATTGTGATGTCCGCGCCGAGTCGAATGTGCTGATGTAGCAGCGCTCGAAAATCCATCCTGTAAAGCTGGTCGCCGCTCAAAATAATGTAGTAGTCGTACGGGGCTTCAAGGAAGTACCGCATGTTTTGCCTGACCGCGTCGGCGGTTCCCTGGTACCATTGCGAACCCTGGGGCGTCTGTTGCGCGGCGAGAATGTCCACGAAGCTGCGCGAAAAATTGTCGAACTTATAACTTGCCTGAATGTGCCGATGTAGCGACATGCTGTTGAACTGCGTCAGCAGATAAATCGAGCGCAGCCCGGAGTTAAGACAGTTGCTAATCGAAATATCGACGATTCGATATTTGCCTCCGAGCGGGACTGCTGGCTTGGCGCGATCTTTAGTCAACGGGAACAAACGTGTTCCCGCGCCACCACCCATGATGATCGCAAGCGTTCGCTGCAATGTCCCCGCCGGGAGCGCGGCGGGCGTCTTCTCCGTTGGAGTCTGCAGGAGAGATTTGCGATCTGCCTGAGTTTGCATTCCAAATAATGAATAACGCACCATCTGGATTTTTGCGGCAACTTTTTTGAAGGCGCAGAGTGCGTGTGTGCTCACTGTTGCGGGTGAGAACGGGCGCAACTACAGTCCACAGTCATGTGTGGAATTGTTGGATACGTCGGCCGCGCGCATGCAACGCCGATTTTGCTCGACGGGTTGCGCCGCCTCGAATATCGGGGCTACGATTCCGCCGGCATCGCCGTAGTCGATGCCGGACAGCTCGACACTCGCAAATGCGCGGGACGCATCGCTTCGCTGGCACAATTGGTCAGAAAGGAACCCGTGTCAGGTTCGTTAGGCATCAGCCATACGCGCTGGGCAACGCATGGGAAGGTGAATGACGAAAATGCGCACCCACATTTTGACGCCAGCGGGAAGCTGGCGCTGGTCCACAACGGCGTCATCGAAAATTACCAGGCGCTTAAGGATGAGCTCGTGCGTAGCGGCGACACGAAGTTTCGCTCAGACACGGATACCGAAGTTCTCGCGCATCTGATTGGAAAGCTTTATGAGGACTCGTGCGCAAGCACCGTTGACGCAGCCGGAAAGAAAGCCCGGCTGTTTGACGCTGTTCGCGCGGCGCTACGGCAGGTTATCGGCACGTACGGCATTGCTGTTGTTCACGCAGATGTGCCGGATTTCATGATCGGAGCGCGTCGTGGAAGTCCCCTCGTGCTTGGCGTAGGCAATGGGGAAAATTTTCTCGCTAGCGATGTGAGCGCCATCGTCGCTTACACCCGCGACGCAGTTTATCTAAATGATTTCGATGTTGTCGCTGCGGGGCCCGATAAATTCGAGATCAGTTCGCTTGCCGGCGACATCACAGAGCATCCGGTCAGCAAAGTCGATTTCACAGCCGAAGATGTCGGCAAAGGGGATTATCCCCACTACATGCTCAAAGAAATCTTTGAGCAGCCCAACACAGTCAGAGATGCCATGCGCGGGCGCCTTAACTCTGACGAATCTACGGCCAAACTGGGCGGATTGAACATGGGGCCGCCGCAATTACGCGATGTCGGGCGAATCGTTCTCACCGGATGCGGCACCGCACTTCATGCCGCGCGGGTGGGCGAATACCTGATTGAGCGAATGGCCAGCATTCCCACCGAAGTAGATTACGCCAGCGAGTTCCGTCATCGGAATACACCGATGACACCGGAGACTTTAGTTTTCGCCATTAGCCAGAGCGGTGAAACTGCGGACACGCTCGGGGCGTTGCGCGAGAGCAAGCGCAAAGGTTTTCGCACGCTGGGAATTTGCAACAACGTCGCGAGCACAATCGCGCGCGAAAGCGACGGCGGTGTTTACATGCATGCGGGCCCGGAGATTGGCGTGGCGGCCACCAAATCGTTTACGTCGCAGCTCACTATTCTCACGCTCCTTGGATTGCTCTTTGGACGGATGCGAAATCTGGCGACAGCGGAAGGGACGCGAGTGATTGAAGCGCTACAGGCGTTGCCCGAGCAAATTGAAGAAGTTCTGGAACTGAATAATCAGATCAAGGAAATCGCCGGCAGATATGCGGAGGCGAACGGTTTTCTGTTCTTTGGCCGGCAATTTAATTTCCCGATTGCTCTCGAAGGCGCGCTTAAGATGAAAGAGATCACGTATCTTTTCGCCGAAGGCCATCCGAGCGCCGAGCTCAAACACGGCGTGATCGCGCTGATCCGTCCTGATCTGCCCTCAGTCTTCATCGCGCCGGACGACTCCGTGTTTTCAAAGAACTTAAATAACATCGAGCAAGTCAAAGCTCGCAAAGGACCAGTCATCGCGGTGACAAGCGGAAATTGCGCTAAACATGTGAAAGGAATTGCGGACGAAATTGTGATGCTGCCGGAAGCGCCAGATTACGTGATGCCGATCCTCGCCGTGATCCCACTGCAGCTTCTGGCGTATCATCTCGCTGTCGCACTCGGCCGCGACGTTGATAAACCACGTAACCTCGCCAAGAGCGTAACGGTGGAGTGACGTTTGTTTAGACAGCATTACTCGAGCCGATGCCTTTGCGCTGGCGCATTGCAATTATTGATCACATATGTGAGCCAACATTGAAATGGCGCTCCGTAGCGATTAACACGAGAGCGCGTCTAAGGCCAAACTCTCAACGCCGCATGATGTGAATAGCGAGAATACGGCTTTGATGGCGTGCTAAGAGATAATCGACAAAATCGCCGATGATTGAGTTTGGTTTGTTACCAAGTTTTGTCACCACACGGCAAATCAATGTTCGGCTGCGCGCGTGCCACTCCAAGTTGATCGCTCCGTGGACATCGCGAGCACTGTGTATTTTTGCCCAGCCGTGCGGACGGCCGGGTTGCTTATGCCAGACTTTGATGAAACCGAATTTTTTCTCCAATTGCGGATCGCTCATGATTTTGTTCCGCAATGATCCGGTCCCGGTCGCGATTACCTGAATCACGGTCTGCATTCCTGCTTAGGTTCAGCAGGAAACCGTTCCTTTGGCAATGTTTGTTTAATTGCGCGCATGCATGAAACGCCAAAGACGTTCGCTCATTTCAGCCTGGGGCAACGCACTGGGACTTATTCGATCGAAAACATCGGCGCTGGAAGCGGGACTCACCCATACAGCGCTGATTGAATCGCGCTTTCAACGCTTCGCTGCCAGTCAATCATTACCCGAGACGATGCAGCAGCCTAAACTGCCATCGCACCTTTGGCGCTATGACAGAAAAAGAATTGTCTGGGTCACGGAACCAGTGACCGGTACATCACGTACACGTCGACGTATCCTTTGTTCGGGTGACGGAAAGCAAGGGGCAACGTCCCGACGATTTCGAACCCAAGTTCCTGCCAAAGACGAATTGCTGCCGTGTTGGTGGAAATCACGAAATTGAATTGCATCGCGCGAAAACCGAGCCGGCGCGCTTCGCTTAGGGAATGCTCTGCCATCGCGCGCCCGATCCCCTGCCCGCGCACGCTTCCTGAGACCATAAATCCTGCGTTCGCAATGTGTGACCCGCCACCTGTTTGATTCGCCCGCAAAATGTACGTGCCGCCGACGCGGACGGCTCGGTCCGAGCTTAACTGCTTTAAGCAGTCAAGTTCCGCAACGTACACGTACGTGCCCGGCGCAAACCAATACGCCAGTGCATCCTCTCTCGGAATGTCGGGGTCCAACGCATATGTTTCCCCATCTGCGACGACCTCGTGGAAAATGTTCCAGATCGCGTCGCGATCAGCGTCGGTAGCCGGACGAATGTTCATGCTCTCAACCGACATTGTATGGCAATCGCTTTTGTTGCCACAATTCCAGAGCTATCGGAGCACGAACAAAGCCGCGACCGCCGCGAGCTTTTGCTCTGATCGCCATGGTCCACGCTTTGCTGGCGCCAGTCGTCCGAGATTTTCTATTAACCGCTTTAAGTCGTCGGTTGATTGCTTCAGACGTGCCGCCACCCGTGCGTAAGCGTCGCGTTCGAGGAGAACATCAATGAGAATGTTATGGTTCTGCAAAGTTTGCTCCACCACCGAACGAAACAAGCGGCCTTCGAGGGCATGTGCTCGAACATGCGGGTTTGCAATTGTGGCCGGATCGATTTTGCTTCCAACCACAAGCGCGGCGCATTCGATTCGAAATTCTTTTTGCTGATAACCTTTAATTAGTTTCGTAAGTGACTCGTGCGAAACGTTTCGCACCACATGCTCCAGATGGTTCACTTTTGTCGAGTCGGTCTCCAGTTTTCCCATGGACGCGTAATGTGGCTGTCGCGTTTCTGGCGATCGCGGATCGCACAATTCGACGCGATCAATATCTGAAACCTGTGGGGAACGCGCGCTGCCTGTAAGCAGCACAACAGCCGCCCAGCCTGATTTCACCCGAAACCCAAGCGCAGCGGTTTGAGTTCTGCTCACCGCGTTTTGAAGGTCACCGGAACGGTCACTTGCCATCCCTGGCTGGGAGCAGACTTCCATTGTCGTAGCGTTTTTATCGCGGACTGGTCGAAGTACGGATTTCCGGTAGACGTGACGATCCGAATGTCGCTGACGTTTCCCTGCGGATCGAAAATCAATCGGAACCGGCCCGTCCCCGATTGTCCAGGGAGAGACTGACCTGGTGGAAACGACGGAGCGGGGGCGTAGAGCAATCGCGGCTTCGGTGTCGCGTGCGGCGTCGGGGTTGTTTGAGCAACTTGCGGCCAACGCGCCTGAGTTTCAGCCGTAACACGTGACAAGACCGAATCCAATGCTGCGACAGGGCGCGCTACAGTTTTTTCTCCAGCCGAAGTGACAATGCCAATGACATCGCCATTCTCATTGACGACCGGGGACCCGACCGAACTCGCCGCAGTTGCCCCCGCAATTTCCAATCGATCGGACGATTGCCCGGTGATCGTTGCTTCGCGAGCACTACCTTCGTTTCCAGCCAACTGGCTGCCCACAATGGCAACACGCGTTCCCAATGACAGCTCTCCAGTCTTGTTCAGGTCCAAAAACCTCAAAAGTTTTTGCGGCTTTATCTCGGCCTTGAGTACCGCCACATCCGCCGACTTCGAAACCGTCAGAACTCCGATCACATTGTAAATTCCACCGTCCGCCGTTTTCACGACAGCATTTACGCCGCCTTCGGTTGCATGTGCTGTGGTAACAAATCTGCCGTCTGGCGAAATGAAGAAACCGGTTTCCGTACGCAATAAATTGCCTTTGGCATCAAACGTTGTCACCCAAATTACCGAAGGCCGGACTTTGGCTTCGAGGTTGGCCAGTTCCGAGGGCGGAGTTTGTGCGGGAGTCATCTGAGGTGACTGACTCACCCGTGCAGCCACCGGCGATTGCGTGGTGGTGGCATTCGTCGGCGGCGATTGTGATTGTTGCGCGAGTAGTGACCCGTTGAAGACCTGCGTCGCTAAAGGTCCGATTGCTATAAGGACCGTCATCCGAAACGCGTATCGAGGAGACAACCGGACGTGAAGCATCGCCGCAGTATAGCCTTGAGGAGGCTGGATTAATCAAGCCTGCAAAAAAGGACGTGCGGCTGGAATTGCAGTGACGGCAGAACCTGCCACAGCCCGGTGGATACGGCCTCCCCAGACCATATTTAATGGTGCTTGAAATACTGGACGGCGCGTTCGTGTTTCTTCGCGGCAGCCTTGCTGTTAAACGTGCCTAGGTTTTTTCGTTTGCCCGTTCTCGAATCCTTTTTGCGCGAATACAGCCGATACTTCCCGGATTTCAGTTTCCTAATCATGATTCCACCCGGCGCCGTCGTAACGGCCACGCAAATCCTGCGCTGGTAGTCGCCTAGTATTCGCACCGCGCGCGGAAGTCGCGCGCGTTGAATTTTAGGGGCGACGATTTCCGATGGCGGGACAGGCCACGGAGCGCCCGCCCTACAACGGCTTCCTCGACCGATACGAAAAACTGAGCGCGAGGAGGCCGGCGAGAATTGCGAGATTGGTCGCGAGATGACTTGGGAAACTCCAGTGTTGGCTGGCGTGGCCGAAACACCCGCAGGTGATGTCGAGTCCGCGAAGTTTGGCAGCAGTAATGGCGAGCGTAAAAAGGAGGATTAAGATGATCAGAAGCGTTAGTGCACCGCGATACAACAATCGGAAAATGAGCCCGAGCGCGCAAAAAATCTCCAGCCACGGAAGATAGAACGCGAGAGCGACGCTCACAGGCCAGGGCACGAGTTTGAAATTATCGATGCCACTGGCGAATTCCACGGGACTTGCAACCGCCAATTGTTGAAAGTGAACCGAGGCGTCCGCGAAGCGAAGATGCGTTAAATCAGCAAGCAAATGATCCAGATCGAATATCTTCGACAGACCAGCGAAGATGAAAACGCCGGCTAGAATAATATCGAGAATTCGCCAAACGATATATGACTTTTGATTTTTGATGTTTGATGTCCTGGCGGCTGCCAATGATTCCACGTTGAGCGTTGAACGCCCGCCTGCATCGCTGCGCGAAACACCGCGGGCACGTTGCGCATCCGGCGTTTGATTCATCTGTTCTTCTTGAGCCAGGCTTCCCAGCCGCCTTCCAGCACGAACACGTCGGAAAGCTGCGCTTCCTTGCGCAGACGGCGGGCAACTTCCCGGCTGGCGTTGCAGCTCAGGCTACTGCAATAGACGACGATCTTTTTGCCGGGCGACCACACCGCCAGAAATTGCGGCAGCAATTCATTCCATCGGTCTTCATTCAACGAAATTGCGCCAGGAACGTGATCGCTCGCGAACTCATCGTCCGGCCGTGCATCCACCCAGATCGCAGTGTCGCCCCATCCCCCTGCCTGCTCGACGCTCACCATCTCCGACGGCGGGATGGCGGAGCGCCAGGAAATCTTGTCGCGAAAATGGATCGCCTCGCCTGCCGCAGGGAGAAGCGCCAACGCTGCCAGTACGGCAGCCTGGCGTGCCATTACAAATTTCAATGCGTTTGACCGGTCGACACACTAGGACGCGCCGGCGCAGTCGGACCCGCGGGAGCGACTGGAGCACCGGGTGCGTTCGTAATCCGCGCAGTGGCGTAAAAAACTTTCTGCGAATCCTCGGGCTGAATCGTCAGCATTGAAGCGGTTATTTTATTCGTGTCCTGCGGTTTGACATCGATCTTGAACTGACCACTACCAGCTTCCTCCACTTTGGTTTGAAAATCAGCACTCGATGACGTGACTTTGATGTGTTTGACCGTGAAATCCTTGCCGACTTTTACGTTAATCGTCTTTGTGTCCGGCTTGTCGCCCTGTTTCCAAAAGACAAAATTTGGGCTGACCTCAAGTTGCTGTGGAATTTCGGCTTTTAGAGTGAGCACTGTTTTTTTATTTGGCGCTTCATCCGTCTCTACCGTCACCGTCTTTACCTGGGTTCCGGTTCGATCGCCGATGTTAAACGTGGCCGTGATCTCGCCTTTGTCTCCTGGCGGCACTTCTTCCTTCTGGGTTTGCGCAGTGGTGCAACCGCAGGAGGGATGCACAGACTTAAAGTGCACCGGTGTCTTGCCCGTATTCTCATACTTGAAGTGGCCGACGGCCTGTTTGTCATTCGCGGCAGGATGCAACTCAATACTGGTTTGCTCCCATTTCAGGTCCGCGCGCGCGGCCAGGCACATGATCATCGACAGAGTGAAAGCGAGGATTGGTGTTTTCATTTTTTGGAATAGGAGTGCGTAATATAATCAGCAACTGCTTCTCGCCAAGCCCGAGGTGAAGCCCCGGTTAAATCCGTATATTTGACGGTCGCCAAGACGGAATAGACGGGCCGGCGCGCAATCCAGCTTTGCATTTCATTTAATTTCAGCGAGCCGACAGTCCTCGCTCTAAGAGGAACACCGGCGTCTCTGCAGCAATCCAGCGCCCATTGCGCATATTCCTGCCAGCTGCATTTACCGGCATTGGCAAAATGCAAAAGACCGCCTTCAACGCGGCGATCGAAGAATTGCGGCAACATGCGGGCGATATCATGGGTGTACGTCGGCGTGGAAAATTTATCCGACACCGCATCGATCTTTTCGTCTTGTTGTGCGCGCTTGATCATCGCGTCGATAAAGCTCGGCCGGTCGGGGCCAAACACCCATGATACGCGCACGACGACATGTCCGTTCCCGGCTGCAAGCACCTTCTTTTCACCAGCCAGCTTTGATTCGCCATAAGAGCTGATCGGATTCGCTGGATCCTCTTCTGTGTATGGCGCGCGTTTCTCGCCGTCGAAAACATAATCCGTACTGAAATGGATCAGCCTGGCGTCTTTCGCATTGCAGATCTCCGCCAGAACGCCTGGCGCTTGCGCGTTAATTAGAAATGCGCCATCGCGCTCGGCTTCACAAGCATCCACGTTGGTGAAAGCAGCGGGATTAATCAGCACATCGAAATCCATCGCGCCGACTTTTTGGCGAACATCCTCTAAACTCGCCAAATCGAGCTCGGCATGATTAAAGGCGGCAACATCGTATTTCTCTCGATACTCCCGCAGAAGCGCGGCCCCGAGTCGTCCGCCCGCGCCGAGAATTACAATTTTCATTGGTACCGGAATCTCTGACCGTTACACACCATCGACTTCGAAATTCATGCTACGGGCAGCAGTTGCGAGTTCGGAGTCATGCGTAAGAAAAGCCAGCTCAATTCCGATGGATTCTACCAGATAAACGGCCGTCGCCAGATGCAGCGCATCCAGAGTACCGAGCGGCGTCAGAAACGACTGCGAGGCGCGACGCAAGACCGGCCAATCTAAGGCGACAAATTCGATGGCGTCGAAGATCGATTGCGCTGTGGCTGCCAAATCGGCCACCTGATGATCGGTCAAAAAACCCTTCAACCGATTACGATCGACGCTGCGTAGCACTTCAACGCGAAGTAGCTCACTGCTATAAACATGTTGCCACTGACCCCAATTGGCCACGGGAGCTGGCTCACGCTGCAATTTTCGCAGCACAACTGAAGAGTCTAGATATACGTTCACCGTCGTCGCCGGTCCGCCAAAAGCTCGGCAACAAGGTCGACGTCCAGCTTAATGCCCTTGATTTTCTTCAGCGATGAAACCGGCTTTTTTGCAGGAATAATCTTCAAATCTTCTGCCGCCGCTGTCTCTAGCGGGACGATCCTGGCAATTGGATGCCGGTGAGAAGTCACGGTGATTTCTTTACCGTGCTTCGCTGCCGCGAGATAATGACTGAGATTATTCTTCAGAGTCGCGACACTGACCGATTTCATGGCTATATTGTGGCTCCTATAAGGCCATAATTCAAATTGGCAGACCAAACCGGGACTCAATATCTTCCTGCACGTTCAAGAAGCGGTTGCCACCACGATTGATTATCGGTGTACCATTGGATGGTTTCGTCCAGACCTTCTTTAAACGTGTGCAGGGGTTTCCACTCCAATTCGCGGTGCGAAAACGAAGAATCGATCGCGTAGCGGCGGTCATGGCCAAGGCGATCCGGCACGAATGAAATGAGACTGTGCGGTTTGCCAAGCCGATCGAGAATCATTCTGACAAGATCCAGGTTCACCATCTCACTATTCCCACCGAAATTATAAACGGTTCCAGGTTTGCCTTCGAAAAGTGCTGCGATAATACCCGCGCAATGGTCGTCTACATGGATCCAATCGCGGACGTTCAGGCCGTCGCCATAGACGGGGAGCGGTTCGTCCCGAAGCGCCTTGATGATCATGAGCGGAATTAATTTTTCCGGGAATTGATACGGGCCGTAATTATTGGAGCAACGGGTCACCAACACTTCCTGACCGTACGTTTTGAACGAGGCGAGCGCGAGAAGATCGGCGCCGGCCTTGCTGGCGGAATACGGCGAACTGGGATCGAGCGGCGAGTCCTCGACAAATCTACCCTCAGCGCCAAGCGATCCATATACTTCATCCGTTGAGATTTGGAGAAATCGCTGAACGCCGTGGCGGCGCGCACACTCTAATAGCACGCTGGTGCCGATAACGTTGGTGTGGATGAAGTTAAGTGGATCATTGATGCTGCGGTCCACGTGTGATTCCGCAGCAAAATTAATCACTGCATAGAACCCATGCTCGGTCATGAGCGCGTCCATCGCGTCGGCATCCGCGATATCGGCTTTGAAAAATTCGTAACGCTCGCCATGTTCTTCGACCACACCGTCAAGGTTAGCGATGTTACCGGCATAAGTGAGCACATCGACATTCGTGACGGATGCGGGCTTGTAATGTTGCAAAATATATCGAATAAAATTGCTCCCGATGAATCCGCAGCCACCGGTGACAAGGATGCGCATGGCAGCGCGTACTAGCAGTGGGGAGCGCAGCGCGCTAGTAGAATCTGCGCCCGTGACCGCGCGACCGAGCGATCATCTGCAGCGTTGGAAGGTTCGTTTCGAAGGGACCGACTGGGTACCTTGGTTAATCCTGGGGCTTGCGGCGTTTCTGCGCTTCTTCCTCCTGGGCATCAAGCCGCCGCACTTCGACGAGGGCATCAACGGCTGGTTCGTCGATCAGGTGATGAAGAACGGGTTTTACCGTTATGACCCCACCAATTATCACGGTCCGCTTCACTTTTACGTTCTGTTGCTGTTTGAGAGTTTGTTTGGACGCAACGTGTGGGCCCTTCGGTTGCCGGTCGTGCTGGTGGGCATCGCTTGCGTCTGGCTGGCGTTGAAATTTGAACCAGTTGTAGGTAAAAACGTCAGCCGAATCGCGGCGCTCGCGATGGCCGTCTCGCCGGGTTTCGTCTTTTACAGCCGTTACGCCATTCACGAAGTGTGGCTGCAGTTGTTCTCAATGATGTTTATTTTGGGTCTGCTCGGTTTGTGGCGGCGCGGCACGCTGACCTACTTGTGGTTGGCCGGTATCGGCTTAACCGGCATGATCCTCACGAAGGAAACTTACGCCATTCATGTCGCGTGCGCGCTGCTTGCGATTCCAACTCTGGCAATTTCGTACTACCTAAGTCGCGTTCCGGACGTGAAGCCTGCAAAGCAAACCTGGAGTTGGATCGATCTCATGATGATCGTGATCGTTGGGGGATTTGCAGTCGTATTTTTCTATTCAGGAACGTTCTTTAACTGGAACGGTGTCAAAGGCCTTTATCTGGCGTTTAAGGCGTGGACCGAGACTGGCGCTGCGGGCCACGGCCATGAAAAAGCGTGGGATTACTGGTTGGGTTTGATGTGGCCACACTTCGAAGGTAAACGGGCCGATTTTTTCGGTTACGAGCTGCCAATGTTCGTGGGGCTCGTCTTGTGCTTCTTTTGCCAGAAGTTTAAAAATCTCAGTTTGCGTTATCTGGCAATCTACGGGCTCGGCAGCCTGGTTGCCTACAGCATCGTCAAATATAAGACGCCGTGGTGCATTATCAGCTTCGGCTGGCCATTGCTTTTCGTTTTCGGCGGAGCGGTTTTGTTGGTTCGTCCAAAGCATTTGCGTTTTACGCAACGCGCGATCGGCGTGCTGCTGTGCATATCGCTCGGCTCGAGTATCTGGCTGAATTACTTCAAGTGTTCTTCGCCGGACGAGCCATACGCGTACGTTCAGACATACAACGACATGTTTAAATTGACCGAACCGCTGCTGACCCTGGCGAAACGAGATCCCTCCAACTATCACCTTACCGGACATCTAATCCGCTCCAGCGTGTACCCGCTTCCATGGGTATTGGGCGATTTCGATCGAGTGGGTTACTACGAAGGATCGAACATGCCAGCAAATCTTGACGGCGATTTTCTCCTGGTGCAGCAGGACAAAATCAAGGACGTCGAATCGAAACTAAAAGGCACTTACTACACTGAGATGATGACGCTGCGGAATTATCAAGAACCGTCCAAGATCTTCTTCAGCGCAAATGTGTTTAAGGATTTGTTTCCAGGCAGAGCGCCAGAGTTCGTCGGGGGCGCATCCAAACCCGCAGCTTCGCCCGCACCCTCCAAGGTTCCATGAAGTGGGTCACAGCCGCAGTTACGTTCGTTAGTTTGTCGGTGGTCTGCGGACTTTTCCTGGGACTCGTCGGAAGAGGGTTAACCAGCACGAGCGCAGTTATCGCGCTGGTATGCGGTGCTGCATTGGCGGTGGCAGCTTTTCTTGGCACGCGCGACAGCGGCGTTCGACAGCAGTCCGCTAACGATTCGGCCGAGAGACAAAAGGCGCTCAAACCTTCCGAGGCGGAAGAAACGCCGAATGTCCTTCCAGTCGCGTTGCTGCGGTATCGTCGCTTCTGGTTTTGGGCGGTTGCGGTCTGCTTCGCTATTTTCGCTGTGCGATCGTTTTGCTGGCTGCTGTACATCGATAGCAGCGAATTTAAAATTCAATCACCAAACAATCTTGGTGATCTCTCGCTGCACCTCACGCTGATCAAAAACTTTGCGAATGGCGTCGCGATGTGGCCGGACAGTCCGATCTATGTCTTTAGCACATTGAGGTACCCGGCTGGCATTGATCTGTTCAACGCGCTGCTTTCGCTAGCCCATATCGATCTGCTGATTGGATTGGTTTGGGTAGGACTCCTCTCCTCACTTGCGATCTTTTATGGATTCTACCGGTGGGGCGGCACGTTTGCTATTGCCGGTTTTTTATTTAACGGCGGTATCGCCGGATTTCAGTTTCTGAAAACATTCAAGTTTTTGGATTATCAGGGCACAGCAGCAGACATCGCACACAAACCGATCGCCTGGAAAAGCATTGTGTTATCCATGCTCGTTACCCAGCGCGGCTGGCTATACGCGATCCCGGCAGGTCTGCTGCTCCTCTGGCATTGGCGGGAAAAGTTTTTCACCCAAGCTCCTGTCGTTGCGGTCGGTTCGCCGGATGCAGCCGCCGCGAAGACTGACTCGTCCGACGTAGCCCCGGCGAGGGCGGATGACACCGGCCAGTCCCTTGATGGCAATGCAAATGCAGCCACGACCGTCAATGCGCATGCCAACGGGAAAGGTCCCCTACCCTGGTGGGTTGAACTTTCGATTTATGCGTCCATGCCGCTGTTTCACCTGCATACCTTTATTGCGCTGACGATCGTGCTTCTCGTTGGGTTGTTTTTCGAACGTCCCACCGAGATCAAATTCATCGGCAATTTGGTTCGCAGCGACGGAATGGCCGGCATCGGCCGCTTGATTTCGCACCCGAAGATGTGGTCCGATATTTTTCGAGGGGCACCGATTCGCAGACACGCGGCTGCCATGCTGATTGCCGCCTTTATCCCTGCAACTTTTTTTGTGTGGCTGACTACCGATCACTTTCACGCATCATCGGTGCTGAAGTGGCATCCCGGCTGGGCACAGGATTCGACCGAATTCGCGGCGCCTTTCTTCCGACTTGGTCCGAAGGATTGGGGATCGTCTACAGGACCCGGTTTGCTGTTGCAAAAAACATGGAACGGCGTCATCGCTCCGTTCTTCCAATTTTGGCTAACCAACTTCGGTTTATGGGTGCCGTTGGCGCTCGGGCTTGTTGGTTTGTGTGCCTGGCGTATTTGGAAAGGCAAATGGCGTTGGGGCGAGAGACCGCCAGCGGATATCGCTTTCGTGATCGCCGCCGTCGTGATCTTCGCTTTCGGCTATTTCGTTCAAACCGCTCCGTGGGACTGGGACAATCTGAAACTGATGATTTGGGGCTACTTCCTTATTCTTCCCTTCCTGTGGAGCGACATCATCGGACGCTGGGCTTTTCCAGAACGGGCGGCAACATGTCTGCTGCTCTTTGGTTCAGGATTTGTCACGCTGCTGGGCGGCTTAACTGCCGGACACCCTGGCTTTGGATTGATTGAGCGCGCCAGACTCGACCACATCGGGACGGCGCTTCGGCCTTTGCCGGTGGAAGCCCGATTCGCGACGTACCCGACTTATAATCACCCGGTTTTGCTCCAGGGCCGGAAAGTTGTCCTCGGTTATCCGGGGCACTTGTGGACGGAAGGATTTGATTACGGCAAGGCCAATGATCAGTTGACTGCGTTGATGAACGGCGCAGCAAACTGGCGTGACGCCGCGAAAGCTCTGGGAGTGCGCTATATCTTTTGGGGGCAGGACGAAAAAACTAATTACCAGTCAAGCAGCCGCCCGTGGGAAGCCACGGCGTTTCTTGTTGCGTCCGGTGATTGGGGCGCGATTTACGACCTCACCAAACCTGCGCCTCAGCATTGAGGCGGGACAGTTTGTCTGCGCTCGCCCGCTCTTGGATTAGCCAACTTTCGTCGCACACGAAACGGGTGTGCGAGAAAAACAAAATGGACTGCGCTCACAAAGTCTCTCACGCTCGAAGCGGGACTTGTTAGGCGTAGCGGGCCACTGCGCAAGCCGGCAAGAACATTCTCGATGGTGAGCGCCGAAGGCATTGGCATACTCGTGTAGTGACGCCCAAAGGCATGCAAGCGATGGGCATCGGAAGTCGCGATCATTGGTTTGCCAAAGCGGATTGCAACTCGTCTTGCCCGCCAATTCGGATTCAACGGCCCAATGTGAAAGTGACAGATTTCGATCGCGTCAAAACAATCGATCTCCTTAAACAGCCGCGATCCGATAGAGCCTCCGAAAATGTAAAACGGGTGCGGCGCGATAGTGAAAATAGATTTCCCCCTTCGCGCACGCAGCTGCCGCAGATCATCGAAATTTTTCACCTGCGCCATTTCTCCCGGGGTGACATTTAATACAATCACATCTGCACCGAGCAATCGCACTTCGACGGCTGGAATCAGCAGAATGCCCATTGCTACCGCCTCGGCGAACACTTCCTGTCGATCAAAGACAGCATCGTGCAAAGTGATCGCGAGAACGCGAAACCCGAGCGAGCGCGCCTTTTCCAATAATTCGTGCGCGGAGAAATCCACAGCGTCTTTCGGGTCGTCACGAGTGTGAATGTGCAGATCAATTTTGATCCAGTTATTCTCGCCCTTCATGCTCGTGCTCATGCTCGTGCTCCGAAACTTAACCGTTGTCGTCGCAATTACGATTACGAACACGAGCACGAGAAGGAGTAAGAAGAACACATTCGAGACTTGCCAGCCGCTGCCGTCTGCGGAAAGTTTGCTCCCTCTCGACGCTCGGGTGGTGGAATGGCAGACACGTACGTTTGAGGGGCGTATGCCGAAAGGCATGCGGGTTCAAGTCCCGCCCCGAGCACGATAGCAAAAAAGCCATTTCTGGCCGATTTCAAAACACTCTCGGAATCCTGTGCGTCCCACCTATGCCCAAGTCGGTTGGGCTATGTACAGTGATATTACTGTCGGTGATGCCGTGATTCATGTTTACAATGCCGGCGGCAACCTCATCGAGACGCGCGAGCACAAGGGCGAGTTTAAAGAGCCATAGGTCTTTTCTCGTATCACGATGCACAGCAGCCAATCACACGACGCTGTGATTCACGTTTACGATGAAAACATTGTCGCGCTCTTGGCAAGCATCGCCTGGTTCAAAATGTTTCCAGGCAAGGCGCCGGTTTTCAGTTTTGCGATTCCTTCTGCAATTTATTAAGGAAAGATTTGTCATACGGAACGCTTGTCTCAACGAAAATACTTTCCGCGCTAAAACGCGCCGCGCTTTTAGAGAGACGCAACAACGCATAGCCATGAAATCCGCCTGCTGCTTCTTCTGGAACAACGAAGGTATCTGCGATTTCCGCACCCTTGCCCAAGACTGTGACTAGTCGATCTGTCAATCGCGAGTTTCGGGCCAATGAAAAGGACTCATTCGCCAATTGGGTAAAGAACTTAGTGACCACTTTCCGCGCATCGAGCAAGGCGTTCTGGCGCGCTTCTTCAAAGGTCCTGCCACCGCCGTTTCCAAGAAAGTAGAAGTTTCTTTCGTCGTTTGGCAAGGTATCGACCCAAGCTGGTCTTCGGGCTACGCTTGGTGTGGTTTGCGCCTGTGCGCTCGGCAACAAAATCAATGCTGGCCCTGGACCTGGATTGGTCAGTTCTGTTCCGGAGTGTGCCGTTCCACTGTGGATAGTGGCGTCTTCGATCTGGCCGATCCTTACAATCACCTGGCGAAACTTATCGTACAAGGCGTTTTTCGTCTCTGCGTCCAACACCGCATAACGATCCAGTTGCAAACTGAAATCCTCCAACACCCCTCGTGCTTCTCTCACTGCTTTATCATAAGTCCGATCGTCCGCCGGAAAAAACTGATGGGAATAGCCGATGATTGCTGCGCCAGCAAGGGAGAGCCCGGCCGTCAAAATTTTCATCCACCACTTGGGGACCGCCTGCAGCGTCGTCACCACCAAACCGATGAAAAACGCGGAAAACACTAACCAACCCACGATGTGCCCGTCCCGTTCCCAGGACGCAATTCTGTCACTCAGGGTTTTGATCTTGCCATCGAGGAAGGGATCCACAGAAGCGTGGCCACTCTGAACGCAACAAAAGCACGCCGCAATCACGATGATAGCCACGAACAAGTGTCTTACACTTCGACGAATATTCATATGAGCGTCATAGCTACTTCCGTTTTCTCGCCAGTTGCGCCGACAGAACAATAGGCGGTGACTTGAATCGCACCTGCTGTTGTTTGATTCGGGTAAGTCCATGTTTTTCCTCTATTTCTCTCGGTGATTAACCCTTGGGACCGCCAAGTTCTGAAAGAGGGGAAGAAAAACACCGAGAGAGGGCTTTCTTACCCTACCCCGGATTCAGATCTTTATGTCAGCCGTGAGAATGGCAAAATGTCGCCCCGTTTGTCAATGCAGCGAGTTCCAAGAATGCAGTCAGCCAATTGATCCCATCCCCGCGCGGGCGTCATGAGATCAACGTCACCCCAAACTCACGTATCGCCGTTTCAGAAATGCTGTCAGGATTTCTTCGGCGCGCACGATAAAACGCTTTCCGTAGCCATTCGCGCCACAATCGAGATTGTTCGGCGTTTGGAATCATGGCTGACACCCAACCTAAGCTCCATCCAGATTTGTGGAGATTGTCGGCATAATTTCCCGTTATTTCACCGACTTGGTCGTGTTTACTGGATAATCCTGGCAGACATGGCGCAAGGCGGCATCGTGCCGTTTCGGTCGGGGTAGCGTCCAGCCCTTTTCGACGGTCCTATGGATTGGTGAAAGCGACCTCGAGACGCACGAGCACACGATTCGATCGCGCCGATACGGTTACCAACCAGGAAGTCAACTTTATCGGAAACCGTACACCAGCGCCCAATGCGTGCGGGCTACCGGCGATTCCTCCACGCTAACAATGATAAAGTAACTGCCGGTGGTTTTCGGAATGATGTGCGCAGCCGCGAGGTGGCTTTTCGCCCAAGTGTCTGGTTGTTCCGCGAGTTCTCCGTCCGAATTATAAATATGAACCGACTCCTTTGCTCGATCGACTTCTGTTCCCAGCCAGAACCAATATTCATTCCCTTTAAACAGTTGTTGCCGCACCACTTTTCTTTCACCCGGAGCGAGGTCGCCTGCCCAGTAATCCTCCCTCACCTGAAATCCTTTTTTGACGTAGGGTTCTGCCGCCAGAAGAGCAAATGCCCGCGCGTACACCGTGGCGCTATCAACCGAGGCGAAAATCGCAGGCGTTAGCACAGCGATTGCCGCCCACAGGGCGGTCGTGCAGAGAAGGACCTTTGCGAAAGGATTCACCTGAAAGGCGTATTTTTGCACGGGCGCCGCGTTACCGCACTATAAGACTTTGGTCGTAGTTTGAAGGGCATCTGAATCACTGGCATCCAGTCGATATTCAGATATACGGCGGGTTCACGTCCCGCTCGGAGCGCAATTGCTGCGTCGGTGGTCGGAGGAGAAAAGCTAATTATGGCTTTTCGTGATCTTTGCCGTCCGGTAGCATTTGGCGCAACATGGAATCGCTTTATCTGGTCGGCGTCGCGGTACTTGCGCTATTCGCGTTCATACTCGCGATCGTTCTTTTCAATTTTTTCGGCCTCTGGTTGCGCGCGCGGATCGCAAATGCACCCGTAAGCCTCGGCAAAATGATCGGGATGCGGCTACGCAAGGTGCCGGTGGGTTTAATTGTGGATAATCGAATCACAGCCGTGAAAGCGGGCCTCGATGTGCGCAGCGACCCGCTCGAGGCGCATTACCTGGCAGGCGGCGATGTCAGTCACGTGGTTCTTGCCTTGATCGCCGCCGACAAGGCCGGCATCACACTCGACTTCAATCGGGCATGCGCGATCGATCTCGCCACGAAAGGAACCGGCAAAACCGTTCTCGAAGCGGTCCGCACGAGCATCAATCCCAAAGTCATTGATGCACCGAACCCGACGATGGGCCGAACCACGATTGATGGCGTGGCGCAGGATGGTATCGGCGTCAAAGTCAAAGCGCGCGTGACAGTGCGCTCGCATCTCGACCGATTCGTCGGTGGCGCAACCGAGGAGACGATTATCGCACGAGTCGGCGAAGGTATTGTAAGCGCGATCGGGTCGGCGCACTCATACAAGGAAGTTCTGGAAAATCCCGATCGCATCTCGAAAACCGTTTTGGCCAAAGGTCTCGATAGTAACACTGCGTTCGAGATTCTCTCGATCGATATCGCCGATGTAGATGTAGGCGACAACATCGGCGCGAAATTGCAGGCCGAACAAGCCGACGCTGACAAGCGCGTCGCGCAGGCGAAAGCGGAGGTGCGCAGAGCAGCAGCGGTCGCTGTCGAGCAGGAGATGCGCGCTAAAACGCAGGAAATGCGGGCCAAGGTGGTCGAAGCAGAGGCGCAGGTTCCGATGGCCATGGCAGAGGCATTTCGCGCCGGGCACCTTGGGATCATGGATTATTACCGGATGAAAAATGTCCAGGCGGACACTTCCATGCGCGAATCCATCGCCGGCGGAGATAAACCGCGAGCTGATGGAGGGGGATAAACCCTATTCGTTGAATCGTTAAATCGTTGAATCGTTAACCTGTTAAATCGTTAGGTCGCTGGTCCAGCCATGCTTGCCTTCAGCCTCGATAATTTAATTTTCTTACTGCTGATCGCCGTCGCAGGCCTGTTTCAGCTGCTGTCGAAAACAATAAGCAAAGCTGGGAAAGGCGATTCGAAGGAAACGTCAAGCTTGCCAAAGCCACAAACACCTAGACCTGTCCAACGGACGCCACGCGAATCGGACGCCGACCGGATTCGTAAATTCCTCGAAGCACTGGGTCAGCCTCCAAGTTCAACTCCGCCTTCGCCGGTTCTTCCTCGTACCGATGTTCCGCCGCGACCACTGGCGCCCGTGCAGCCGCCACCTGTAATAACGCCGCGCGCCTGGCGATCACCTCAGGAACGGCGAGAAAAATCTGACATCGGTCAAAGAGAAAATGCTCGGCTTCAACAGCCAAGGCGTTCGCAGCAAACTGTGCCACCACTCACAAGGTCCCCGGTCACGCCGGCGTTCGAAGTTCATGAAGGGTTACCTGCGGACGATCAGCAGCCCCAGGTTGTCACGATTCCCATCGAAACCTCCGCCTCTTCCAAAGCTTCCGGTGTCGCCAAAGGTGCAGATTTCAAAATGGATATCGCCACGTTGCTCGCATCGAAAGCTACCTTGAGGGAAGTAATTCTCCTTCGAGAGATCTTAGGATCACCTCGTGGTTTGCAGCCACTCGACGTTTTGTAGTGTCCGCTGTCCTCAGCGGATTTCTTAACTCCAGTCGTCTCTCATAGCTCTGTACGGTCGCAGCTAGGTAGAAAAGTTCGGCTGTATTGGAATGATTCAGAAACCAATCAATTGGCACGAATGCGCTGACGACAGCGCACTCTACAATGCTGCACCATTGAGCCTACGTGAGAGTCTCGTATCCTTTTGGCCTTGTCGCCGTCCTCAGCGGAATTGGCAGACGCGCTGGGCTCATTCCGAGATGGGCCCTTGGGCTTCGTCATTTCATCTTTCTGCGCGTGTTACGCGCGCACGCGCGACGGAAAGTGCAATCATATTTGACGCATAATCGAGGTAAGATCCGCACTTCCCCGATAATTATTTACACGCGAGCGTGACAACGGAATGCTTCATTCCGACTGGCTAACGATTCATCAAGCACGCTTCAGGTAAAAACATTGACTTCTTTCCGCTGGGCGGCATGATGCACGCTCGCGTTAAGTTTGCCAGCAGCGATAAACGGTCCCCTGACATTCTTTCCGCTCGGGAAAACCGCGAGCGTCGGCTTCGTTCGCTATCTCACAATCGATGTACAGGAAAGCGAAAAGACCGAAATAAGACAATGAGAAAGACCAAACCAGGTTTCAATAATCCGCACGTAAATCCAGACAAAGTGAAAGCAAAAATGAAAGCACGAATTGCATGCTGGCACAGGCACGCAGACGTGGTCCGTTCGATTTTAGCTTCAGTCATCGTTGCAGCAGGTGTCGTACTGTCAGGCGCTGCAATCGCTGACAGCCCGCGCTTGCCCAACCCAAATGTGGTGTACCTAGCAGCGTCGCCATCTGAGGCCCGCATCGAAACACATGAAACGCGAGTGGAATCGCAAGAGATGGTCCAGTTTCCAAACGCGAGCGAAATTACAAACCAGATTGAAGCCTTTTCGCCTGCGCCGCCTACGCGCAGCAGCTTTATGGCGACGTGGGAGAAGATAACCGGCGCCACCGGCTATCTTTTGGATGTTTCGACGAGCAGTTCGTTCGACAGTTACGTGGACGGGTACCACGACTTGGATGTTGGGAACGTGACCGGCCGGACCGTGACCGGATTGAATCAGGGCACAACATACTATTACCGTGTACGCCCCTATACAGCCACTGTGCCGGCTGGGTACTCGGAGGTCATGGAGGCGACGACTGTGCCAACCACGGGCCTGAACATTCACGCAACGTTCGACAGCTCGATCACTGGCAAACCTAACGCCGCGGCTATCCAAGCGATGATTAACCGGGCCATCTCGATTTACGAATCACTGTTCAATGATCCGATCACTATCCAAATCCGTTTTCGGTACGCAACGACCAATCCAAACGGCACTCCTATGGCCCCGAACTCGTTAGCGCGAAGTCTCTTCATTTATTACACGGTTCCGTGGAATGTTGGCGTCGCTGCTCTGAGGGCTGATGCGAAAACCATCAACGACAATCTCGCCGTCGCGAGTTTGCCGGGTACGCCGTTGGCGCCGACCGTTGAGCCGTCAAGTGCGAATGGCCGCGCACTGGGAGGGGA
>DATDFM010000121.1:0-11111 GCA_036522635.1 Candidatus Udaeobacter sp.
GACGGTCGTTAGTCAGTTCAGAAATGGCTGAATCACTGACCAGGATCTCCCGTCCCCGACGCTGGGATGTGCCGTTCGGCAGTTCGATGCTGGATGAACATGTCGATCATCTGTTGACGATTTCCCCTTTCTCGACAATAGAACCCGCTCGATTTCCGCCCGCAATTCCTCTGCGGGGCGTCTTGCTGAACGACACCCGTATCCGAAAATTTAGTGAAGGTGACATCATTGTCCGCGAAGGGGATTATGGGCATTCTGCCTTTTTCATCCTGAGCGGGACCGTGAGAGTGGTTTTGGACTCCTTGCCCTTCGAACTGCTTGGTCGTCGCGAACCGCGGAAGAAAAGCTTCTTTGACTTACTGGCGCAACTTTGGAATCGGCCCTCGTATCCAGAGGTGCGCGATTATTCACGTGACAAGACTGCCAGGGGTTCGGCCTCTACCGGAGTACAGGCGCGCCAGGGAGATGGCGAACATGTTCGCATTTTTGTTCAAGATGTACCTCGAATCCTGGATAAAAAGCGCACGGCCCAATTGATGGCGGGTGAGTTGTTCGGAGAAATCGCCGCCCAGAGTCGGACACCACGGACAGCAACAGTTATCGCCGAACAAGCGGCCGAACTATTGGAGATCCGGTGGCAAGGTTTGCGTGAAATCTGCCGGTATGCGCCCCAATGGAAGGAGCATATCGATCGGCTTTATCGTGAGCGAAGCTTGCTGGTTCACTTACGTGAGACCGCAATCCTTGCCGGCTTTTCCGAGGAGACGCTGCAAACAATTGCCGATTACACCGAATTTAGAGGATTCGGCGACTTCGAATGGAATTTTTCCTATCGTACCGTGCGAGAGGTGGCGACGCGGGAGCGTTTGGAGAAGGAACCAATCGTCGCTCGCGAAGGGGACTATCCCAACGGCTTGATATTGATTCGCAGCGGCTTCGCACGAATGAGCTGTCTTTACAACCATGGCGAACGCACCGTTCGCTATCTCGGCAAGGGCGGGGTCTTCGGTCTTCCCGAATTGCTTTGCAACTGGAAACAGGATGAGCCACTCAGCTTGCAGTTTTCTCTGCGAGCGATTGGCCACGTGGATGTCCTGATCATTCCCACCGCCGTGGTCGAGAAGTTCATCGCTCCGCGATTCAGCGAGAGCGAGATCGCGGGCATGCGCGAAAAGATGAAGCGCGAACGCCAGATCGATCTTGAAAAAGCAGCCGAAGCCAGGTTCGACGATGAGATGATCGAATTCCTCGTCGAGGAGCGTTTTATTAACGGCACCGCTGCAATGTTGATCGATCTCGATCGTTGCACGCGCTGCGATGATTGTGTGCGGGCCTGCGCGGCGACCCACAATAACAACCCGAAATTCATTCGGCACGGCCGAGTCCATAACGGGATTATGGTCGCGACTGCCTGTATGCATTGCGTCGATCCCGTCTGCATGATCGGTTGTCCCACCGGTGCCATCCACCGGGAATCAATCGAAGGACAAGTGGTGATTAATGATGTCACCTGCATCGGTTGCGCGACCTGCGCCAACAGTTGCCCGTATGACAATATTCAAATGGTCGGAATTCGCGATAAAGACGGCACATTTATCGTCGATGAAGAAACGCAAACTCCTATTTTGAAGGCGAGCAAGTGCGACCTGTGCGTGGATCAACTTGGGGGTCCCGCCTGCGTCCGCGCCTGTCCGCATGACGCACTGATCCGTGCGGATATGAGCGAGATCGACAAACTTTCAAGATGGGTGAACCGGTGAGTCCGCTCGTCGTCCGGCGCATTGGTTTCATCGCCGGATTGTTCTTCATCTCTGTTCTGACTTTTGCTGGGTGGCGGCTACTGAGGGTCGCGTTGCGACAGGATGCGGTTTACACCGGCTTGCTCCTTTTGCTCCTCGTTCTGGCGCTGGCTCTTTTCAACGCGCGAAA
Source organism: Candidatus Udaeobacter sp. (assembly GCA_036522635.1). Taxonomy (GTDB): domain Bacteria; phylum Verrucomicrobiota; class Verrucomicrobiia; order Chthoniobacterales; family UBA10450; genus Udaeobacter. Next base: position 1,930 of record DATDFM010000121.1, read on the forward strand.
GAAACTGCCATTCTTGCCCCTCACGAAAGCCGCTACCTGGCTTGAAATTCACATTTATGCCGGCTGGTTCTCCGTTTTCGTTTTTCTCCTTCATGTTCGTTTTCACATGCCCAGTGGTGCAATGGAAATGATACTCGCGCTCATTTTTTGCGTCGTCGTTCTGAGCGGAATTTTTGGTCTCTACATTAGCCGCGATCTTCCGCCCCGAATGGCAAGTTCGGGTGAAGCTTTGCTCTACGAATGTGTTCCCGCTTTTCGCCTCCGTATCCAGCGGAACGTGGAAGACCTCGTTCGTAAAGCCGAGTCGGAAACCAAATCGTCGACACTGGGAGATTTTTACGTGCAACATTTATGCCACTTTTTCATGCGAACTCCGAGGGCGATCTCTGCGCTGGCTGGCGCCGACCGCGGTTTGCACGTGCTCTTGGCGGAGATGAATGCCTTGGATCGATATCTAAGTGAACAGGAGAAGGCTTTCGCCAACGAGATTCGTGATTGGATCGAGACGAAACAGAATCTTGATTTTCAGTATGCAGCCCAGCGTCTCCTCAAGCTGTGGCTTTTCGTGCACATCCCATTCACCTACAGCTTAATTCTGCTCGGCATCGCCCACGGAATTATCGCGACGCTCTACGTGGGAAGATTCTGAAATGCAGAAACCGCTCGATCCGCTCGGCTTCAAACAAAGTCGGTACGAGCATCCAAACCAAGACTGGATTTGTGGGAGAGCGGCGGAGGGACAGCCTTGCCCGCTCGGTCCGGACAAACACGGGAACTGCCGCGCAAGCGGCCAATGCATTCCTGCACGAAAAGGCGACCGTTGGTTTTGCACGCGGTCTGAAGCGGATGGTGGAAAGTGCGACGAAGGTCCTCTTCCCCGTGGCGACTGCTCGCATCCTATTTCTCCATGCCAACCGGTTCGTTCTCTCCGCCGACTGCGTGAAGTCACCGTCTGGATGGCGGTGGCGCTCACAATTGGATCGCTGCTGCTCCTTTTCGGCAGTCCCTTTTGGCGGATGTGTGTGAATCCCGGCGAACTCAACATCGCTCATGCCAATTCGGCTGCGAAATGCAGCGACTGCCACAGCCTTGATAGAGGAAGCCATGATTTCATTACGGCCATCGCCTCTCCGCAGGAACGCGCGCTGGCCGACAGCGCGCTTTGTCTTAAATGCCACTCACTGGGTGATCACCCACTTAATCCACACGGCCTCGCCCCTGTATCGATCATTGCGCTCGATCGAAAACTTCGCAAGGACACCGGTTTAAGCAATGGTCCTGTGCTAATCAGGGTCAGTCGCACGATCAGCGGACTCAATGCTCATTCTGAAGGGATCGCTTGCATGACGTGTCATCAGGAACATCATGGCCGCAACTCCGATTTAAAACGTCTTTCGGACGCGCAGTGCGAGACCTGCCATTCTGTTCAATTTGCAAGCCTTCAAAACGGCCACCCGGAATTTTCCGGTTATCCGTACCGCCGGCGCACCCGCATCATCTTCGATCATAACTCCCACCTCCAAAACTATTTCACTGTGATGAAAGAGGAAGCGCCGGGTTCGTGTCAGGACTGCCACATTGCCGATCCGACCGGCCGATTCATGCAGGTGAAGAATTTCAATGTTACCTGCGCAGCCTGCCACAGCTCGGAGATTCAGGGCGAGGGGACGGCGGCGAAGGGCGTTGCGTTCTTCACTTTGCCCGGTCTCGATAAACAAACTTTGGCCGCAAAGGGGATCAGCGTTGGCGAGTGGCCGACACCAGCAAACGAAAAGATAACGCCGTTCATGGAATTGCTCCTCCGCCGCGAGCCTGCGACTCGCGAAGCCCTGGAAACATTGCATGGCATCGATCTACGCGATCTCAGCAAAGCTACGCCCGCGCAACTCGCGGCGGCGCAACAGTTCGCCTGGGGAATCAAAAGTCTCCTCTACAATTTCGTTGTTGAGGGACAATCCTTTTTGATGGAACAAATGAAGTCGCGGCTGTCATCCGCGGGCGAACCGATCTTATCCGGTCTCACAGGAGAAATGTCGCGCGCGGTTGTGCTGGCGGCGCAGAAGGAGTGGATGCCGAATCTGCTGACAGAGGTCGAAAATCATCGCAAAGCCATTAAACCTCGGCTCCCCGAGAGGTCCAAATCGGCGCCAACTCCATCTCCCCGAAAGCCGACCGGAGGAGATGAATCCCTTCTTGGCGGAGAACATTTGGTGTCCACGCCTGGCATTACCGGCTCTGCTCTCTTGGCTCCCTCCACAGGTAAACCAGCGGCGGCAATCACAGCAACTCCTTCGGCTGCCGACACGATTACGCCGGTTGAACCGAAGCAAGGTGAAGAATGGGTAGCCGCGGGCGGATGGTATCGACCGGAAAACGGGTTCACGATCTTCTACCGCTCCTCCGGACATGCGGACATTTTCTTTATGGCGTGGCTGACAGCGGCAGCGCAGATGGATCGAAACGATAATTCAGAAACGCCCCACATTTTCGAAAAGCTTGCCGATCCAAATTTTATGGGAGTCTGCATGAAGTGCCACACGGCGGAAAAGAGTAGAGACAGTATCGCGGTCAACTGGCTCCCTGCGCATCCCGAACCTAATCTGCATCCATTTACCACTTTTAAGCATACGTCGCACTTCAACCTGATAGGCGACAAAGGATGCCAGAGCTGCCACATGCTCAATCCAAACTCCGACTACCCGAAATTCTTCATCGGCGACAAAGGTTCCGATGCAAATCGCGATCCACAGCGCTTTCAAAGTAACTTCAAACCGTTACTCAAGGCAGTGTGCATCGATTGCCACAAACCAAAAATCGCCGGAAATGGGTGTCTTATGTGCCACCAATACCACACCGGCACCTTTACCGCGAAGGCGGTGGGCGATGGCAAAATGAAAGGCGATTTGGTGAAGACCAAATGAGGTGGTCAGCTCCTAACGCAAACGTGCCGATTTTTCCGTCGTCAAACATGCTTCTCCGTCCGTTCGCATCAGTCACGCACAAATCATTCCGATTCAATGGTTGCTCTGCGGTACGGGTAATTGCTTGACCACATGTCCCCTTTAATCATGGTCGCGCTTTGGGACCATTGATTCGATTTTTTGCCGGTCCTCACTGAGTCCGGGAATAATTGTCCTGCCGAGTTGATTCTGTTCTTCTTCGGCAAGCGTGATCCAGGCCAAAGCCTCCTTTGAATTGCCGAGGTCTTGTTCCACAACTGCAAGGTTGTAGTAACACGCGATCAGCGCTTCCTGCCGCGCTCCAGGTGATGGTAATTGCGACACCTCATCCTGCTCCGCCAAAAACTCTTTCTTTGCCGACTGTATATCGGCCTTATCGAGTAACAACACACCGCGGTTAAGAAAAAGATCCGGCATAAGGTGCTCACCCTTTGCTGCGAGCGCGCGGTCAAAATTCTCGCCTGCTTTAGTCTGCAGATACTCCTTAAATGCCTGTTCAGTCGATCCGGTATGCTGATCGATCGAGAGTTCAGCCAGTAACAGCGGAAGCCGGGGATCATCTCTCCAAACGACTGAAGCGAGCTCCTTTGATTTTTGTACGGGAAGTGGAGGATTGCGTGCCGTTGTTCCGAATCTTGACGAGTTGTCCAGGTATTCCCATCCAAGTTCGTAGTAGACGTGGAAGTCATTTGTTTTGCCCGTTGCGGCATACCAAACAGACCGAGGGTCCTGCCATTCGGATAAGTAACCAACCGTTTTGGTCAGCCATATTAAACTGATTACCGCCGCGAGCAGTGTCCCCGCGGCGGCATTCCATTTTGGCAAATGATCCGTGGCTCTAAACACCAGCCATGCAATCAGAATGACAGCTCCAATCGATGGCAAAAAGAGATAGCGATCTGTGACCGGATACAAAAATGGCAGCACCTGCGTCGGCAGATAAGTAAACAGAATCCAGTAAATTAGGACTGTAACCAGAGGATAACGCCTGCGTAGCAGTAGTGGGAACATGAACAAAGCAAGGAGAAACATTGCTCCCGCAAATTGCGCTAAAGCCGTTCCGTTGGCAGGCTGAACCCGATAGAGCACATAATTTCCGAGTCCGGTCAACAACCACAGGCTTTGAACAAACGATGCTGCGTGAATGCTGATGTCGGGCTGTGCTCCTGTCCCCGGTTGAGCGCGCTGAACGGCTATCGCTACGAGCCCCGCAAGAAGCAGGAAGGGAAGTTTGTCGACTATCGATCGTCTGAACGGTCGTTTTTCAACGAACAGATCGAAGCTGAATAACACAACTGGGAAAGCGACAACTGAAAGCTTTCCTAACAACGCTAACAGAAATAACAGCAACGACTCGACATACCAGGTGATTTTACCGCAATGCCGGTATTTCAGGTACGCCAGAAAACAAGGAAGTACAAATGCCGCGGCGACCAAATCTTTCCGGCTCGAAATCCACGCCACGGCTTCCACGTGCACGGGGTGAACAACAAACAACAAGGCAGCAGCAAGTGAAGTTAAGCGATGTCGTGTCAGCGCCAATGCGAGGAGGTACACCAAACCGGCAACAACCGCGGCCCAGAGATTGTTCGATAAATGAAACGCATAGGCGCTCAAGCCTGCGATGGCGTGATCGAGCATGTACGAGAACAGATGAAGTGGGGAATAATTGAGATAGTACGAGCTCGATAAGATTTGCCTTACATGTTCCCACGTGAGTCCCTGGATCCACGCGTTGGCGACCACGTACTGCGGATCGTCAATCCGGAAAAAACCCAGATCAAGATCGCCTGCGTAAAGGACGATGGTCGCCAGAATACAGACCAAAATAATGAGGGTATTTAGCTGCCATGGTCCTGGTAAGACGGACGAATGAGAACGAACATCGGTTTGTGCTTTGGCCGATTTACCGCGCTGTTTTCTGCGACCAAAACGCGAATTCTCTGTGGGTAGTTTCTCGTTTGTTTTTTTTCTCGAATTCACGGACGCTATTTCTGTCAACCAGCATCGATCTTATTCAGTTGTCATTCTGAGCGAAGGGAAGAATCTCGGATTATTGTTTGCACTAAGCTGGCCTCGGAATGGAAATAGATCCGAGATGTTTCGCTTGCTCAACGTGACAGGGCATTCATGACATGAAACTCAAGCGCTGGGCTGGCTCCAAAAACGATTTTTGCTTGGAGAAGCGGTTGCGTTTCGACTTGGTTTGAATATTCGTGATGCTTCGCTGTCTGATAACTATCTCACCTACCCATGCATCTGCGTTTTGTAATTTTTCTAATCGTTGCGACGCTCGTTGCGCCGGCAATTTTCGGCCAGGAGACCAATCAGCCGACCGTCGACGAACTTGTTGCCAAGAACATCGAGGCCAAGGGCGGCGCGGCCGCGTTGAACAAGCTGCAAACCCTGCGCTCCACTGGTAAGCTGTTGGTTCCCATACAGGGTCAGATCGAGCTTGCATATCTCCGAACACAAAAGCGACCCGACGAAGTCCGCACCGAGGCGTCGATTCAGGGGATGACCCAGGTTGAGGCGTATGATGGCAAGGACGGATGGAGGATTTCGCCATTTTTCGGACGCAAAGATCCTGAGCGGATGTCTGCTGATGACGTTAAAGCATTAGTGGAGGATACCGAGATGGGTGGCCCCCTGGCCGATTGGAAGGCAAAAGGCAGCACCATCGAGTATCTCGGAACTGAGGACGTCGACGGGACGCCTGCGCACAAACTGAAAGTCGTGCGAAAAAACGGTGACGTCAGTTTTGTTTATTTGGATCCCGATCATTTTCTTGAAATCCGAATCGTGACTCAACGAGTGCGGCACGGCGCACACGAAGAAGTAGAAACGGATCTTGGCGACTATGAAAAAGCCGGCGACGTATTTGTTCCGACGTCAATCGAGGTCGGACACAAGGGCTCGCCGGACAAGCAAACTGTCGTCGTCGATAAACTCGAAGCCAACGTGCCAGTGGATGACGCGATCTTTCATTTTCCGGGTCAAATAAACGTGCCGGAACCAAAGCGCTGAGCTTCTGCAAGCCGATTTAGCACCTCTATGAATTTCGTACGTAATCTTTTCGAAGTGCGATGCGTCGTTCTCGCATCGGTTTTTCTTTGCGCTGTTTCTGTCTACGCAGCTGACGCACCGTTTAATTCGTCCACTGTTTCCGGGCTTGGAGCGCGTAACATCGGCTCAGCGGCAATGAGCGGACGCATCTCCTGCATCGCGGGAGTGCACGAGCCATCGGGTAAGACCACGCTCTTTGTGGGTTCGGCCAGTGGCGGCGTTTGGAAATCCGATGATAGCGGAACGCGATACCGGCCGATATTCGATGAACAACCTGTGCAATCGATCGGCGCGATCGCACTCGATCCAAAGAATGCGAAAAACGTTTGGGTCGGCACTGGTGAATCCTGGACGCGCAACAGCGTGTCCATCGGCGACGGAATTTACAAATCGACGGATGGCGGCGAAACATGGTTGCGCTCTGGCCTCGAGAAATCCGAACGCATCGCACGAATTGCGGTTGATCCAAGAAACAGTGACACGGTATTCGCGGCAGTGCCCGGGGCGTTATGGAGTGATTCGCCTGACCGCGGTCTTTATAAAACGACAGACGGCGGCAAGACGTGGCAACTGGCTCTCAAGGGTGCAAATCTTTCAACGGGTTGCACGGATGTGAAGATTGACCCGGGCAATCCCGACATCATGCTTGCCGCGATGTGGGATTTCCGGCGTAAAGGCTGGGAATACCGCTCGGGTGGCGCACTCCCGACGTCGCCTTCGGGCAGTGGATTGTTCCGTTCAACGGATGGTGGAAAGACCTGGACGGAGATTACAGAGCAGGCCAACAAAGGCTTCCCAAAGAAGCCGTATGGACGTTTGGCGGTGGCCATTGCGCCATCGAAATCGCAACGCGTTTACGCGTTCGTCGAATCGCCGGAGAGCGCATTGTTCGTGTCAGACGATGGCGGTGCAACATGGGAAAAACGGGACAAGAGCCAATGGATGGTCTGGCGTCCGTTCTACTTCGCGAACCTGATTGTTGATCCCAAGAACCCGGATCGCCTGTTCAAGCCCGACGGTTCACTGATTGTGAGCGAGGACGGCGGAAAGAGCTTTTCAGTAGTAGGCGGTTTCCAAGGCGCGCACGGCGACGCGCACGACGTCTGGATCGATCCGACCAACTCGCAAGTCGTGTTCTCGGGAGACGATGGCGGGATGTGGTACTCGTACAACGGCGGCAGCAAATGGTGGAAAGGCGAAAACCTGCCGGTGTCGCAGTTCTATCATGTCAGCCTGGACGAGAAGGATCCCTATCAGGTGTATGGCGGATTGCAGGACAACAGCTCGTGGGTAGGTGATTCGCAATACCCAGGTGGCATCACCAATCATCGTTGGGAAAACATGTTCAATGGCGATGGATTTTGGATGTTTCAGGACCCGGCTGACCCAAACTACATCTACGCGGAATACCAGGGCGGTGAGATTGGCCGGGTCAATCGCAGCACCCATGAGGCTCGTAACATCAAACCACGACCGAATTTAAATGAGAAACTGCGATTCAATTGGAACACGCCGATCGCGCTTTCGCCTAACGAGAAGGGAACAATCTATATAGGTGCGCAATTTTTGTTTCGCTCACGCGATCATGGCCAGACTTGGGACCGCATTTCGCCGGACCTGACTACAAACGATCCGGAAAAACAAAAGCAAGAGCAATCTGGTGGAGTGACAGTGGACAATTCGTCGGCGGAAATGCACACCACAATTTATTCCATCAGCGAATCGCCGAAGCAGAAGGGAATGATCTGGGTCGGTACCGATGATGGTAATATTCAGCTCACGCGCGACGGCGGCAAAACCTGGACCAATGTCGTTGGAAACGTTCCAGGGTTGCCGAAGAACTCATGGGTAAACTGGGTCCAAGCCAGCAACTTCAATCCCGGCACGGCGTACGCCGCTTTTGATCGTCACACCTTCGGCGACATGGCGCCGTACGTGTACAAGACCACTGATTACGGTAAGACCTGGACGCCGCTCATCACTGCTGAGGATCCGAAGAGCGTTCGTGGATACGCCCACGTGATTAAAGAAGATTTGGTCAAGCCAGATCTCCTCTTTGTCGGCACAGAGTTTGGACTGTGGACCTCAATCGATGGGGGAAAAACCTGGGCACAGTTCAAAGGCAACCATTTTCCAGCCGTTGCCGTTCGTGACCTGTCGATTCATCCGCGGGACAACGATCTGGTTCTCGCCACGCATGGGCGCGGGATTTGGATAGTAGACGACATCACCCCGTTGCGCGCGTTGACTCCGGATTTGTTGAAGCAGGATGTTGCGTTCGTTTCGGCGCGGCCAGTCCAACAGCGCATTGAGGGCCAGGGCGGATGGGCCAACGGCGACGCGGTTTTTGTTGGCGAGAATCCTCCTGACGCTGCGGTGATCAACTATTATCAACGTGAGCGGCATTTGTTTGGGAAAATGAAGCTCGAAATTTTGGATTCGTCCGGACGCGTCGTTGATGAATTGCCGGCGAGCAAACGACCGGGCTTGAACCGGGTAATGTGGACTATGCGGGCAAAACCACCCCGTGTGCCGCCTGCTGCACAAATCGCCGTATCGGGAATACGTGGCCCTCGGCTTGTTCCCGGTGATTATACGGTGCGCCTAACGAAAGCAGGCAAGGTTTACGAAACGAAACTGACGGTCGGTCTCGATCGCCGTGCCAAATTCAACGTAGCAGACCGGAAGGCGCAGTTTGATGCCGCGATGCGGGTTCGCGCCTTGTTTGGGGACGAGAGCGCGCTGATGGATCAAATTAACGGCGTGCGACAGACGCTTGCCCAGACAGGGTCCGCATTGCCAGAAGGAGATCCCCTTCGCAAGCAGATCTCCGATTTTGACGAAAAAGTGGACGGAGTGCGAAAGAAAATCGTCGCGACCACCGAGGGCGGCGCGATCACAGGCGAAGAACGTTTGCGTGAGCACACCGATCAGCTTTACGGAGCAATTCTTAGTTACGAAGGTAAACCGGCTGCATACCAGATGGCTTATATCGACACGCTTCGACACGAACTCAATGACGTGACAAAACAGTTCGATCAAGTGCTTGCGCAGGATTTGCCTGCGTTGAATGATTCGCTGAAGTCCAAAGGCCAGCAGCCAATCGAGGCTACGCCATCAAAAGTCGGAGGCCAGGATTCGACAGGCGGCGCGATC
>DATDFM010000122.1:0-18669 GCA_036522635.1 Candidatus Udaeobacter sp.
GCCGTCCATGCCACAACTGTGACGGCTGGGAAGCCGTCATTCCTTGTGGATCCCCCGCTGCGTCGTGAGATAGACCGCGAAGCTGCCGAGCCAGTGACCGCCTTCGTAATGTTCGCTGGTGACTGCGGCGAGCCCAGCACGCCGATGCGCTTCCGCCGCGCTCGTCAATGCGGCACGACGCGGGTCATCGCCAGGAAGGGACGAGAGAATGCCTTCCAGCATCCACGCTCGACTCAAATTCAATCCGTCGAGGTGGGCCAGCTTTGGATCGCTCGGATCCGGTGAGATCGCCACCGGCAACCAATCTGCAGTCGCCGTTGCTGGAATTTGAGGCAGAAATTGCGTGAGCCATTTCGCGAACTCAGCTTGCGTCAAGACGCGACGCATCACGTCAGCTTCGCCGAGGCACGGTGAAAGAAAATCCTCGCCTGACGGTTCATAGGCGAGCGGGCAACTCTTGTCGGCTAGAAAGAATTTTCGTGCGGACTCAGTGGCCAGTTTGGTGAGGTGTTCATCGTGTTTGCCACGGGCATAATCGATGACCAGGCCAAGAGCGAACGCGGTTTGATTGTGTTCGCCGATGCGTATTGGGTGCGAGAGTTTCGGCAGCCATGTGGTCAATCGTTCAACCGCTGCATCCTCGAGCGGCTTTAGGTTTGCCAACATCGCTTGCGCCTGCGGATTTTCCCATTCGCGCAGCTCGGCGCAGAGCTGTAACAGCCACGCTAAACCATATGGCCGTTCGAAACTCGCGCGGCCTTCTCCCCGCACATATGTTGCTTCCGCCTTCAGATGTTCAGCAGTCAGACTTTCCTTCAACGCTTCGCGGGCGGCCTGTGCGAATGACGCATTTGGAAACGTGCGCACTAAACGCACAAGCAGCCAATGTCCATGTACCGATGAATGCCAATCATAACATCCGTAAAATGCGGGCGTCAGCTTCTCTGGCGGGGCAACATCAGCGTCGCTGTTCAAAACGTGACTGATTTTGTTCGGATATTCTTTATGCACACATGCCAGGGCCAACTTTGCGAAACGTTCGGCGGCATGAGCGTCAAATGCTCCGCTGGACGACTCTGCGGCGCCTTTCTGAACAGCAGCGTGGGTGTCAGCCGCACCGCCGATTATCAGCACTGCTGCCAAGCTGCAGATGAAATTCGCCAAACTCGAAAGATAAAATCTGAACGCCACGGCCGCGAGCATCGCGCTAGCGTTCACCGTCGTCAAAGCTAGCGGGGCGTTGGGCGAGGCCGCGGTGTTGGAGTTGCACGAGGAAAGTCGAACATCGACTGGAGATCGCCAATCGCCGGGCTATTAAGCGGAAAATACGGAGCGTTGGATGCGGCCACAGGGTTAGGCAAATTGTCGCGGCTGCGCGATGATAGCGGAGCCAGATTCCAATTCCATTCGATGAATTTCAAAATTGAAGCGTGATCGGTATACGTGTGATCAACATGACCTGGCTTTGCATACGGCGAAACTGCGATCAGCACGGTGCGCGGACCGTCGCCAAAAAAGTCGATCGGCTGAATGTATCCTGAATCGTACAAGCCTCCGCTCTCGTCGAAGGTGATCAGTATTGCTGTATCGCTCCACAGTTGATTGTTTGCTTTAACGCTGTTTATGATTTTCCTCACAAAGCTCTCATACAGCGGTGGTGTCGAACTACCGGGATGCCCATCAAGCAGCACATCGGGCTTCACAAAGGAAACTGCCGGTAATTGGTTAGTGGCGATGTCACTGTACAGCTGACTCAGGTCCACGAGATTTTGACGCAGCGGTGTGGTCATAATCGAAGTTGCATACTGGAAGCCGTTGCAGATTGCGCAGTAAAGCACATTCACCGGCGGATCCTGATTGGCGACATTGAATCCACCTCCGTAGTACTTCCATGAAATACCGCGCGCCGAAAGTGCATCGCCAATGGTCGGGAGCGTCTGCGGTCCAATTGAAAAAGCTGGGCCTGCCGGGAATTCGTTCACGTCCTGATTGCTGATGACCGTTCCGGTCGTCGTGTAGTAGGGATAGTCATTGTTCAGCTGGTACCAATGGCTTCCAGCGCAGTTGCCGTTATTGAAGGGTGCGTACGGAAGGCCCTGTAGATAGCTCATAATCGGCTGAACCCCTGGCTGAGTATTATCGGAACAGTTCGTGAAAGCCACACCAGTGCTGCCTGGATCCGTACTGTTAAAGGTGTCGTTGTTGTAGAAGTTGTTTGTGCCGGCTCTAGGATTCGGATCCTCGATCAGATTGGCGGCCGGCATCGCCGGGTTGCCATTTGCATCCGTAAAATAATAGAGGTCGCCAGTGAACAGGAATTGTGAATTCGGACCCGTACCGCCCATCACTGGCTGATGGTAGTTGTCGCTGATTGCGTAGTTCTCGGCCAGATCGAGAAAGTAGGGAAAATCACCTTGAGCCATGTTGTAGAAGCCCATTGCAATTCCGCCTTGAAAGGTACTTTCGTCGTTCGTTGGAGGATTGGTGAATCCCCAACCGACGGTGATCGCAACCCATGTAAACAGATCGTGTTTGCAGCCGCTCGGATTCTGCGGTGTGATGTTGGCAATCGAGCAGTCGGACTGTTGCCACATCTGATAGAAACGATGTATCGGGTCGCCGGTGTTGCTTGTGTAAGTTGTGTTCGCGATTGTTTCCGAAAGAAACGGCTGGCCACAGTTGTTTAACACCGAAGCGCCGACGAGTGAGTAAGGACCATTGGGCAAATTTGACGGATACCGGCAGTCCGGAACCGGCAATAATTGTGCATTCGGATCATAAGCGGGCTGCCCACTGCCTCGAGCTTGCAGAAGTCCTTGTGATGTTTGATCGAGACCGACATCACTGCAGAACGATGGGTTACCGAAGGTGAGAATGCACGGTCCAACTGGCAATGCATCGAGAGTTGTGTTCGGTTGAGGCAGAGTGGCGAAAGGAGTTGTTTGCGAAGGGCTAAGCTCATACGTCATCGTGTCGTTCGCCTGCTGTTGTGTCGCCAATGCCGCGTGTGGCCCAGGAGTTCCGTTGCTGATGACGATTCCCAGCGAAAGCAGGTTCCATATCATCTGTGAACCAGAGGGCACGTAGGTGCCGAAAACGTTGTCGAAACTGCGATTCTCTCCGACCACAACAATCACGTGACGAATCGGCGAGTTCGAATTGCCGTACGCCAAAGGGGCAGCAGCAACGTTGGCGAGCCTACGAGTTTTCACATTCGAAGGATTTCCCGGCGCGGCAGTGAATAGGCCCAGACAAATTGCGATTAAGATTAGTGTGGATGCGATTGTGGCTCTCATAAGATCTATGTTCGAGGGTGTAGATCATGTGAGATTCCATTTCACAAGCCAATCCAAATTTTACTTAGATTTCATAGATTCTTTGGCTCGTTCGACTTGCGGTACAAACACTCCGTGATTGTCCGCTAAGCGTTGAGTTCGGTCTCTCAATCGCTAGACTGGCGAGCACCAGCTCGTTCGCATTATGGATTCGCTCGATTACTACAAAATCGAAGAACTTCTCACCGATGAAGAGCGCACTGCACGCGATCGGGCGATTCAGTTTGTGCAGAGGGAAGTTTTGTCAGAGGTCGTTCCCTGTCATCGTGCCGCCAAATTTCCCGACGATCTGATTCCGCGTATCGGCGCACAGCGCTTTTATGCGCCATACCTGAAAGAGCATGGCTGCGCAGGCGTAAGCTACACGGCGTATGGACTGATCATGCAGGAACTGGAACGCGCCGACTCTGGTGTTCGTTCGCTGGCCTCGGTACAGGGCGCGCTCGCAATTCAAGCGATCCATTCATTCGGCTCGCCGGAGCAACAGGCGCGATGGTTGCCCGGGTTGGTATCGGGCGAGCGCGTAGGTTGCTTTGCACTAACTGAACATGGACACGGCTCAGACCCGGGCGGCATGGAAACTCACGCCAAACACGATGGCGATCATTACGTGTTGAACGGCAGCAAATGCTGGATTGGCAATGCATCCATCGCTGACGTCAAAGTTGTTTGGGCGAAGGATGACGAGAGTTATGTGCGCGGTTTCGTGGTTGAAAAAGACGCGCCGGGATTTCGTGCGCGCGACATCGAAGGAAAGTTCAGTCTGCGCATGTCGCGCACATCGGAGTGCTGGTTCGAGAATTGTCGAATTCCTGCGGAGAATCGTCTGCCTAACGCATCTGGACTTCGCGCGCCGTTATCATGCCTGTCGTATGCACGCGTCGGGATTGCGTGGGGCGTTATTGGCGCTGCTATTGATTGTTACGAAACAGCACTGGCATATGCGAAGGGGCGCGAGCAATTCGGCCGGCCAATTGCGAGTTTCCAACTGGTGCAACAGAAACTTGTTTGGATGGCGCAGGAAATTACGAAGGCGCAGTTATTGGCGCTGCGTCTGACTCGCCTGATGGAGGCGGGTAAATCGCGTCCTGCACAGATCTCCATGGCGAAACGGAATAATGTCTGGATGGCGTTGCAATGTGCCCGCAAGGCGCGTGACATTCTGGGTGCCGCCGGCATCACCGATCAGTATTCCCCGATTCGGCATCTTATGAATCTGGAGAGCGTCTACACGTACGAAGGTACACACGACATTCATACGTTGGCCATTGGTCGCGACATTACCGGCCTGGATGCGTTTGGCGTTTGATCTGGGGCGCGTGCGCTCACCCGGAGTTGGAGGGGCGTGCTGCGGGATCCTTCGACTTCGCTCAGGATGACGCGCTTAAAAATTTGGTTAAGCTAGAACATGAGCGACTCAGTTTACATTCTTGGGGGCGGGCGCACGGATTTTAAGCGCAACCTGAAGAAGGAGGGAAAAACCATCCGGCACATCATTATAGAGGCCGGTAAAAAGGCGATCGACGATGCAAAGGTCGATCCCGGCGAAATTCAGGCGGGCGCGGTTGGCAATTTCAATGCGGGTCAATTCACGAAGCAATTACAACTCGGCGCGTTTATCCCGGAGATCGATCCAAAATTGCGCGGCATTCCGACGATGCATACCGAAGCGGCATGCGCGTCTGGCGCGCTGTCGGTGTTGTTAGGCGCGGAATGGATCATCGGCGGCTTTTATGATGTCGTACTCGTCGTCGGCGCGGAACAGCAGAAAACGATGTCAGCGCTCGACGGTTCTGATGTACTCGGCGCGGCTGCCGACTATCACAATGAAAAGCCTGAGTATGGCGATTTTATGTTCCCGAAGTTGTTTGGTCGCATCGCGCAGATCTACATCGAAAAATACGGCGCGACCGAAGACGCTCTGGCACTTGTTGCATGGAAAAACTATGCCCACGCGAAATTGAATCCGCTCGCACAAATGCGCGATGCAGATCTCACTCTCGACTCAGCATCGCAGGTTTCGGATAAGAACCCGCACGTGGCACCCCCACTGAAAGTTTCCGATTGCTCACAGATCACCGATGGCGCGGCCTCGGTTGTCCTCGTTTCGGGACGATATCTGGACAAAATTGGCCGTGACAAAAACAAAACTGTCCGCCTGTTTGGCTACGGCCATACCACTGATTATCTGCCACTGGACAAGAAGGACGTGCCAACGTTTTCGACGGCGCGCAAGGCTGCGGAAAAAGCATTCCGAATGGCGAATTTCAAGCCGCGCGATCTCAACGGCGCTGATGTTCACGATTGTTTTTCCATCACCGAAATCGTTGCATACGAAATTCTCGGACTCGCCGAACCGGGGAAGGGCGTCGACCTTGTGAAAAGCGGAGCGACAACGCTGCCACAGGTGCGTCCGGAAAAATCCAAAGCTCCGTTCGACATTCCAGTTAATGCGGGTGGTGGCCTGATCGGTGACGGTCATCCCGTCGGCGCGACCGGTGTTCGCCAGGTGTTCGAAGCTTATCAACAGCTGACCGAACAAGCCGGCGCGCGCCAGATCGAGAATGCGAAACGGTTCCTCACCTTTAACATGGGTGGAAGCCTAACGACTTCGGTCGCCATGCTCTGGGGTCGCGGCTAATCGCGCAGTAGCCTGAGGCGTCCGACACAGACGCCCATACTCAATGATTGCATCGCGCTTCTGTGAAGCGCCAACAGTGGTTCATCGTTCGCTTCGCCGTCGCGCACTTGGGCAATCCAAATTACTTGGCGTGTGCGTTTCCTGAATGTGGTATTCCTCCAAATCGAAGAACTGCCGCCTATCATAAGAGAGGACGTGGAAGATTTCTTGGAAATGCATCCACGCAGTCCAGCCGCGCAACTGCGTCCTAAATTCGGGGTGCTCGGCGCGGTCTGGCTTGCTTATATCGGGCCCAAGCTCCAACGAGGTGCCAGTGGCTTGGGTCAGACGCCACGCGATGCTTTGGAGGATTTCAACCTCCGCTTCATGGAACCGCTTATTTCTCGAAACGGCTCCAGCCCGGAATAGGCCATAAATGTGACGATCGAATGAAGGTTCCATTCACAGTCGAAGAAGTCGGCCACTTTGGACTGGCCGTGCGGGATCCAAAGAAGAGTGCGAAATGGTTCGAGCGCGCTCTGGGCTTGCGAGAAGAATTCAAATTCGACAGCGGCGTGGCTGTTGGAAACGACTACGTCACGATCGCGTTGTTTAAAGGAAAGCCGTCGCCCGAAACGATTGATCACATGTCATTTCATCTACCGAATATGGCCACACTGCGAAAAGCGCTCGCTCATTTGAAGGAGCTCAATGTCGATATCGAAGATCCGGGTAACGAAATCGGTCCGGAAGCGCCGGGCTCGAAAAACATGGGCTTGTGGTTTCATGATCCAGATGGTTATCGCTGGGAGCTGAGCGTCCAGGGCGGGAAATAGTTACGCAAGGAGTCACGGGTTCTAGCCGTCAAAAATTTTCGGCGGCAGTTGGAAAACCCTCCTTCCTTGAAGAGTCATCGCGGATGGCTCAGCTTGCACGAACGCTAGCCAGAATGAAGAACTCCCCGATCACCGTTGCTCAGAGTAATGCCTTTGTAGCGACGGTCGATCTCTCGCCTCTCGGTAACGGTCCGCTGGATGGACTCTCCTTTGCTGTTAAAGACACAATCGATGTCGCTGGTTTCAAAACAGGTTGCGGGAATCCGACGTGGCGAGATTCCCATCCCGCCGCGGTAGTTCACGCTGTGTGCGTCGAGCAGCTTTTGCACGCAGGTGCTCGCTGTATTGGCAAGACCATTTCGGACGAGATGGCGTTCAGTCTGCTGGGTGAGAACTACTTTTATGGCACGCCGCTCAACGCGCGCGCGCCGGATCGTGTGCCTGGGGGTTCGTCGAGCGGATCTGCTTCCGCGGTTGCGTGCGGCCTGGTCGAGTTTGCGTTGGGAACGGATACGGGCGGCTCTACCCGAGTTCCAGCAAGCAATTGTGGAATCTGGGGGTTCCGGCCATCGCACGACTTTATCTCGGTTGCTGGCGTAAATCCGCTGGCCCCATCGTTCGATACCGTCGGCATCCTTGCCAGGAGCGCTGATGTGCTGGCAAAGGTGGGACTCGCTTTGTTGGCTGCGCCTGTGTCTCAAAGAAAACCCGCGATGATCCATGTTATCGGGGAGGCTTTCGCCCTTGCGGACGCCGACGTTCAGGATGCGTTATCGACGCCGCTGAGACGGCTGCGGGAAAAATTCGGCGACATCGTGCGGGAGTCATCGCTCAAACAGATCGTTGCTGATGAAGCTTCACGTAGCTTCGCGACATGGACGGAGATTTTTTGCATGATCCAATGGGCGGAGATCGAGAGTTGCCTCGGCAAGTGGATCGCCAGCGCGAAGCCGGAGTTTGGCCCCGAAATAGCGGCCAGTTTTCAGCTTATGGACCAACTCGACCGCAGACGCGTCGGGGAAGCAGTAGAACGACGCGAAGAATGCTATCGAAGCTTGCAGGAGTTTCTTGGGCCGGACGATTTGCTGTGCATTCCAACAACGCCAGCGCTCGCTCCGCGTAAGGGCGAACCACCCAGACGAAGTTCGAGCGGGAGTGGCTATTACCCTCGTACATTATCGCTGACGAGCATCGCTGGAATGGGTCGCCTGCCACAGGTTTCGATGCCAATTGCCGAGGCCAACGGCGTGCCAATAGGATTGTCATTCCTGGCAAGGCATGGAGAAGATTCATTTCTGTTGGATGTCGTGAAGAATTTCGAGGGAGAAACAATTCTGAGCTGAGCCAGTTTTCTTCCGTCCATTATTCATCGCCGCCTAACCGGTAGTGCGCGTGCGTAGCGCACGGCCAGGTGCCTGCATTGACACGATATTTAAGGGTCTTAACTTTTTCGTCCACCACAAAAATGAACACTTTTACCTCTGAGAATGGGGATGGAAAAGATTTCGTTTCGCATGCGCCAGGGTACTGGTCAGGCATTGCACCGGAACTCTGGAATGATTGGAAATGGCAGCTCAAGAACAGGGTTACCACCCTCGCTCAGCTTGAGAAACATTTGGAACTGAACGACGAAGAGCGCAGCGGCGTTCTGCTGTCCGGAGACAAACTCGCGCTCGCCGTCACCCCGCACTTTTTTAATCTGTTGCCTGTCAATAATCCCGACGACCCAATCAGGCGTCAGGTGATTCCGCGAATTGAAGAAACGTGGGCGTCCCCATACGACATGGCGGACCCTTGCGGGGAAGATTCCCACATGCCGGTACCGGGTTTAGTGCATCGTTATCCGGATCGCGTCCTCTTCCTGGTGACGGATCGCTGCGCAAGTTACTGCCGCTATTGCACCCGAAGTCGAGTTGTTAGCGGAGTTGGCGAACAGGAATTGCACACAAATTTTGAGGAGGCCTTTCGTTATCTCGAAGCACATACCGAAGTACGTGACGTACTTCTCAGTGGTGGTGACGCTTTAATTTTCAGCGATGACAGACTCGAGAAGCTGTTGTCGCGGCTGCGCGGCATCAAGCATATTGAGTTCTTACGGATCGGTACCCGGGTGCCGATTTTCCTGCCACAGCGAATCACGTCTGAGTTGTGTGCAATGTTAGCCAAATATCATCCGCTCTGGATGAGCGTGCACGTGAATCATCCGCGCGAGCTCACTATCGAGGTAAAACACGCGCTGGAGCGTCTCGCCAACGCCGGCATTCCGCTGGGTAATCAGAGTGTGTTGCTGGCGGACGTCAATGACGACCTGGAGACGATGAAAACTCTCGTGCATAAGCTGCTGATGTGCCGCGTTCGTCCTTATTACATTTACCAGTGCGACCTGATCAACGGCTCCTCACACCTGCGCACATCGGTCGCCAAGGGTATTGAGATCATTGAAGGACTGCGTGGCCACACCACAGGTTATGGGGTCCCGCAATTCGTCATCGATGCTCCTGGCGGCGGCGGGAAAGTGCCGATCAATCCCGGTTACATCCTTTATCACGACAACGAAAAAATCGTGATCCGGAATTACGAGGGGAAAATCTTCGAGTACCCCGAGAGTGGGAACCAGAACCTGCAGTTCGCGCCGCAGCGCGAGTACCACGACGAGTATCTTTACTCGTAGCTCGTTGTCATTCGCGGCGAAATTCGAAAATGCAGCGGGGATCGCGAGCCGTGCTGTGGCCGGGAAGGCTGCACGCCGCCGCGTGAGGCGCAGTGAATCAAACCGCTGAATCCTGGCAGAACCGAACGTCGCTGTTCTGCGCGCCCAGCCAAGGCGTCGCAATGAACTTGTTTTGTAATTTCTTTTACCCTTGACTGTTGTGTAAATTTTCGGCTTGCGTATTAAAGATTGCGGCGTGTAAAGTCCGCACTTTCGTTCCACTCCAACTACTTCAGTCGTATGAACCAACGTTTAATTTCGGAAATCGGCCGTACCCAACGGCTAGACATTATTAACTCTCTCAAGCGCACCAAAGGCCTGTCGGTCAACGAGCTCGTGGAAAAAATGGGCATGAGCTACATGGGCATCAAACAACACTGCATCACGCTGCACCGCGACGGGTATCTGGATACCTGGCGGCGACCACAAAAAATGGGAAGACCGGAGATGGTCTATCGCCTGACGCGTCGCACGCATGACCTTTTTCACGCGGACAGCCATCAATTTACGCTCGACCTCTTGAAAGGCGCCGAGGCCATTTACGGGCCCAATGCACCAGAGAAATTGCTATACAGCATTTTCAAAAAGAAAACCGCGGCGCTCAAAACCAAGGCGAAGGGGGACACCGTCTCGGAACGCGCGAAATGGCTTGCACATGTGCGTGATAGCGAAGGCTACATGGCTGAGTTCCTTACCAACGAGAAAGACGGCGGGCCACAAATTCTTGAATGCCATTCCCCGGTTCTCAATGTGCTAGAGCAGTATCCGATCATCGGCCGCTTTGAGCAGGACATGTTCGAAGCCGTGTTAGGGACGCGTGTCCGCCGGGAAGTGAGTCGCAACTCAGGTCTGTACGAGTGCGCGTTTTACTTTGCCGCGTAACTAATTCGTGGCGGTAGACAGGAGTTTCGGCTGGACGCGTGCGTTCTCGCGCCTGATTGCTGCGGGAAGGCTCAGGAGTCGGATTTATCCTTTCGCTTGAGGTGAATCTCGGTTGATTGGAGACGCATGGCTCGTGCGTTTCCATCGGTCGTGATAGACAATGTGCAGCCGCTGATTGATTGCGGCCGTTCGCCGATTAAGCGCGTCGTCGGCGAAGATCTCGTAGTCGAAGCCGACGTTTTCAAGGATGGGCACGACGTGGTGGCGGCGGTTTTGAAGTGGCGCGTCGTCGGCAAGAGGGCGTGGCGGGAAACGCCAATGGCGTTCATCGATAACGATCGCTGGCGCGGCATCTGCACTCTCTACGATCAGGCCATTCACGAATACACGGTCGAAGCGTGGACAGATCTATTCCGCAGCTGGCAGCAGGAGTTTGCAAAAAAATTTGAGGGCGGAGTCTCCGATCTGCGCAGCGAAGCCTTGGAAGGCGCGGCAATTGTGAAAGCAGCAGCGAGCCGCGCGCGTGACCAGGCGGACTCTGCTCGTCTGCGCGAATTTGCCGAGCAAATTGTCACCGGCGCGAATTCAGAGATTCACGCCATCACGCAATCAGGTGAACTGGAAGTGCTAATGGCGACCTACCCGGACCGTGCCGATGCCACGCAATATGCGCCGGTTCCCCGTGTAGTGGTCGATCGTCTCGCGGCCGTGTTCGGCGCGTGGTATGAATTTTTCCCGCGCTCGGCAGAGGGTCACGGCGATCGTGGATCGACTTTCCGTGATGGCTTGTCCCGCGTGGACGACGCAAAAGCGATGGGGTTCGACGTGATCTATTTTCCGCCAATTCATCCAATCGGTCGGACTAACCGAAAGGGTCGAAACAACTCGGTCACTAGCGAACCAGGCGATCCGGGAGTGCCGTGGGCCATCGGGGGCGATGCCGGCGGACATAAGGCGGTCGAACCATCATTAGGCACCCTTGAGGATTTTGACTGGCTACAAAAAGAAATCCGCCAGCGCGGAATGGAAATTGCCCTCGATTTCGCGATCAACTGCTCGCCCGATCATCCTTACGTCAAAGAGCATCCGGATTGGTTCTACAAACGCCCCGACGGCACAATCAAATATGCTGAGAACCCGCCGAAAAAATACGAAGACATTTATCCCATAAACTTCCGATGTGAAAACTGGCGTGAGCTCTGGGCCGAGATGAGAAGCGTCGTGCTGTTTTGGGCCGAGCGCGGTGTGCGGATCTTTCGTGTGGATAATCCGCACACCAAGCCCGTCGCTTTCTGGGAGTATTTGATTGAAGGCGTTCGCAACGAGTATCCGGACGCGATTTTTCTCGCCGAAGCGTTCACCAGACCAAAGATGATGAAAGCTCTGGCCAGAGCCGGATTTAACCAGAGCTACACTTACTTCACGTGGCGAAATTCGAAGCAGGAGCTAATCGACTATTTCACAGAGCTTACACAGACCGAGATGAGCGATTATTTTCGGCCCAACCTCTGGCCGAACACGCCCGACATTCTGCCGTTTGTGCTTCAAGACGGCGGCCGGCCTGCCTTCATGATTCGCGTCCTTATGGCGGCGACGCTTTCGCCGCTTTACGGAATCTACAGTGGATACGAGCTGTGCGAGAACAAGGCGTTGCCTGGTCGCGAGGAGTACTTCGATTCCGAGAAGTACCAATTTAAAGAGCGCGATTGGAACGCGCCGGGGAATATCAAGGATTGGATCACGCGTATAAACCAAATCCGGAAGCAGAACCGCGCGCTCCAGATGTACACAAATCTGCGCTTCTATCACGCCGATAACGACGCGATTTTGTTCTACGGCAAGATGACCCCGGCGCGGGACAACATCATCCTTGTGATGGTGAATCTTGATCCGTTTCGCAAGCAAAATTCATTTGTTCACGTGCCGATTGAAGAATTTGGGCAGATGGGAAGCGATGAGTATCAGCTGCACGACTTATTAAGCGATGCGCGTTACGTTTGGCGCGGCCGACAAAATTACGTCGAGCTTGATCCTGAAACACAACCGGCACACATTTTTCTCGTTCAGCGCTCGTGACGCACACAACTTTTCTGCGTCTATTGGAAGGAAGCGGGGTTTGTTACAGAGGCCACCAAAGCGCGCTGTATGAACATTTCGTGGAAATGTAACTCTAATGATCAACATCAGCCCTGACACGCATTTGCATCGATGAATTGCTCCGCATATCATTACAAAATTTCCGGCATGAAGACTCGGGTTGTGCTCGTTGCCGCGCTGGGGAGCGCGTCGCCTCTGCTCGCCCAGGAACCGACGCCGACGTTGGTTCCAAAGCATTCGCAGACGGTGCTGGAGACGCTCGTCCAGGCGGGTCCAGTAATGATTCCGCTGTTCTTGTTGTCGATTTTCTTTGTCGCGCTCGTCGTTGTTTACTTTCTGACCATCCGTCGCGGGGCAGTCGTTTCGAGCGGTTACATGGCTACGGCCGATGCGCTGCTCCGTAAACGGGATTACCTCGGGTTGCTGGCCGTTTCCAATCGTCATGGAGAAGCTATTGCCCGTGTCGTGCAAAAAATGCTGGATTTCACAACCAAAAATCCGCACGCGGATTTGCAGCAGGTCCGCGAAATCGCTGAG
The DNA here is from genome assembly GCA_036522635.1 of Candidatus Udaeobacter sp. Lineage (GTDB taxonomy): Bacteria > Verrucomicrobiota > Verrucomicrobiia > Chthoniobacterales > UBA10450 > Udaeobacter. Next base: position 13,018 of record DATDFM010000122.1, read on the forward strand.
ACAGAAGGAACTCGCGTCGCTGCAAGTTTGAACAATCGCGTGATTTACCTGGCGGACATAGGAATGATTGCGCCGTTACTGGGACTTCTGGGCACTGTTTTTGGAATTATTCGTTCCTTCGGCGCGTTAGGATCTGATATTGGCTCGGCACGCTACGTGGCACTCTCACGCGGAATTAGTGAAGCTCTGGTCAACACTGCCGCTGGTCTGGCGATCGGCATCCCGGCGATGATTTGTTACGCATTCTTCCGCGGCAGATCGCAAAAATTGATCTCCGATTTGGAGGCAGCTTCAACGCACGTGCTCGCGTTGCTTTCATTGCAATACGGCAAGCGTGCTGACCGAATGCCAGCGCTGATAGAGGACGAGCTCTAACTCGACTACTCATATGAATCTTCGTGGTCGCGCTCAGCTGCATCATCCCGGCATTCAGTTGGCCCCCCTTGTGGATGTGCTACTGCTGCTCTTGATTTTCTTCCTGCTGACGTGGAATGCCGCGCGCACCGAAAACGAGCTCGATGTGAAAGTGCCGAAAGCGGCCGCGGCGAAAGAAAAGACAGCGCCGATAGGGGACATTATTGTCAATGTTAAGGCAGATGGGAATGTGGTTGTGAACCGCCGCACTCTCAGTGGCCCCGAACTGGAAGAATTACTGAAGAATTTGGTTCAACTGAATCCCGAACAGGCCGTGGTCATTCGTGGGGACGAAACCGGCGCGTATAAGAACATCATCGGGGTACTGAACACTTGCACCGAAGCAGGGATAACAAACGTAGCTTTCGCGACCGCAAGATGAACATCACGTGCGGCGCGGCCAGTCTTTTTGGACTGGCGATGCTGCTTTCGACCGCGAGCATCGCCATCGCTCAATCGGAGCCGGAAGTACGCCGGGCTCGTCCGGTAGATGAACCACCTGTTCGGCGCGCGGTCCCCGCAGACGATTCAATCGACAAAGTCCTCCGCTCATTAAAAGACGAGAATGCGGAACCATCGGCGCGCGAAACCGAGGGGGCAGATCAGCGTCAACTCGAGTATGCGAACGGCTTGTTCGCTCGCAAATTATACGATCTGGCGATTCCGGAATATCAAAAGTATCTCGAGGACTACCCGGGACGCGCTGGCCGCGCGAATGCTTATTTTTCGCTTGGAGAATGCTATCGGAACCTGCATCGCGATTCCAATGCGCGTACCAATCTACAGAAAGTGCTCAACGACTACGCCGACAGTGAATTCGCCGGACCGGCGGCATTTGCCCTCGCCGAGATGGCGTTCGTGGATAAAGACTATGCAACGGCGCTTCCGCTTTTCCATCGTTCCGCCGGTAGATCAAAGGAGGCAGCCGTCGCGCTTTCGGCGCGCTATTTCGAAGCGCGGTGCCTTGAAGCCCTCGGCAAGAAAGATGAAGCCGCTGATATTTATGCGCAGGTCGCTGAGGCTGGAAATCCGAATCCATATCGCGAAGATGCGCGAGTGACGGCAGCAACGATTTTCGCCGCACGTGGAAAAAAACTCGAGGCACTGAAGCAGTATGAGGCGCTGGCTAACGAAGCACAGAAACCGGCGTTGAAAGCCGAGTGCGCCGTCCGCGGCGGCTTGATCGCGCTCGAACTGGTCCAGGCGGACAAAGGGAAGGCAGACAAGGCCATGACAGAGCGGGCCGCCGCCTTATTCCAAAAAGGGCGCTCCTTGCCTGACGCCGGAAAATTCCGCGCGCTTGCGCAGGTCGGTTTTCGGCGATTGCAATATCAGACCGGTCAATACGCCCAGTTGTTAGCCGACTACAAAAAAGAATTGGACAAGCTTCCTGAAGCGGCGCAGGCGGAGGTGCTTTTGCTGGCGGCAAACAGCGAGCGACAACTTGGACATCCAAAGCAAGCTGAGACCCTCTATCACCAGATCACCACAAAGTATCCCGATCGCGAGGAAGCAAAGGACGCTGCTTACCAGCAACTGATCAACGTTTACAACTCGGATCCGTCAGCGTTATCCGCTGCAGTAGACCAATTCCTCGCAACAAACCCCACAAACGAACGCGCCGATCAAGCCAAGCTGTTAAAAGCCGAGGCGCTCTACAAGCAGCAGAACTACACAGATGCAGCGTCAATGTACGGGGAGTTGCGCGCATCTGAACTTTCTCCGCGGCTGCGCGCTGAAACGGCATACAAACTTGGGTTGTGTCATGTCCAAACGAAAAACATTCCTGGCGCTATCGAAGCTTTCACGTATTACCTCCAGACATTTCCCGATGCTCCGCAAATTCCCGCTGCGTTGGCTCAGCGCGCCTTCGCTTACGAACAAAGCAAAAATTACCCTGGTGCGCTCACGGATCTGAACATCATCCTCGCCAAATACCCCAAGGCACACGAGCGCGAGGCGGCGCTGCAGTTAAAAGCTTTAATTCTCGGGCAACAGGACAATACAAAGGGGATGGTCGACACCTTTCGGCAGCTCCTGAGGGAATTCCCCAAGAGCTCCGTCGCGGCGCAGGCCCAATATTATATCGGGAAAACCGCGTTCGAAGCGAAGGACTATAAGGCGGCGCTGACCTCACTGAATGTCGCCCGTCAACTGAACAAAGAGCAGTACTACGACCTCGCCTCGGTTCGAATCATCCTGTGTCAGTTTTATTTGAGAGATCGCCCAGCGCTCACAAAAGAAGTGAACGGTTTCATGGCTCAATCGCACGACAGCGGGACCAATGTTCCTCCAGAAGTTTTGGAGTGGCTCGGAATCGAGTATTACAACGAGAAAAATTTTCAGGCCGCGGAAAAATATCTGAGCGCACTCCGAACCACGGACACCGCAGGCAAGGTTAAACCCGATTACCTATTCTATCTCGGCGACGCGGCTACAAAGTTGAAAAATTTGCCTGAAGCCGAAGAAGCGTTCGCGAAGTATCTCCAGAGTGCCAAGGATCCGGCGGGTAAGGCGAAAGTATTACTGACGCTCGGTGCGGTTAAGATCAGCGCTCATAAACCGGACGAGGCCCAGAAGATCGCTGAGGAAATAATGGTCCTGCAACCCGAGGGGCGCGTAAATGCGGAAGCGCGGCTACTCGCTGGCGAAGTACAATTGGAGCGCGGGAATTTTGATGACGCCGGCAAAGCCTTCAAGGGCGTCGCCTTGCTTTACGACGATCCCGCGATCACGCCGCGCGCTCTGGACAAAGCCTCCGTTGCTTTTCGGCAAGCGGGTAACACAGAGGAAGCAGACCGTCTTTCGCGCGAGCTGCGCGAACGTTATCCAAATTACGCCGGCAGTTAGCCTGCTGTGGGGATCTCTCCAAGCAGTCGCTACTTCGTCACAGGCTTGCTCATCTTAGTTTTTGTCGTGTCTCCAATTGTCGCCGGGTCTTCTCGATCTCGTCTTCGATGAGTTTTTCGTCTGGCAGAACAGTCCGGTATTCAGTTGCGAGAATTTTGTTAGGCAACCCCTCGAGCGCATAACGTGCTATGGCCTCATCTCTCTGACTGCAAAGAATCAAACCGACCGGCGGATTTTCGCCGTCACGCATCCAATGCTCACGCGCGTAATTAAGATACATGTGCATCTGGCCTGCGTCGGCGTGTGTGAATCGTCCGCGTTTCAGATCGATCACGACCAGGGAACGCAACTTGCGATGAAAGAAGAGCAGGTCGACACGATACCATTCGTCGCCTATCCGGAGCCGCCGTTGCCGTCCGACAAACGCGAAATCACCGCCTAGCTCTAACAGGAAGCGCTCGAGATGCAAGATCAACCCTTCTTCGATGTCGGACTCTGAGTATTCGTCCTTGAGGCCGAGAAATTCGAGTACGTACGGATCTTTGATCTCTTCCTCCGGTGTAATCGCGTCTTCGCGTTTTGCCGCCGCGCCTTTCGTGAGCATCTTCGCTTTGTCTTTGGAAAGCGCGGTGCGCTCGTAGAACAGCGAATTGATCTGGCGATCGAGCTGGCGCACGCTCCAGCCGCCGCCCAGCGCCTCAGTTTCGTAAAACCTTCTCGCCTGCTTGCTGGTTACCGAAAGCAGCCGTACATACGCCGACCACGGCAGTGGAAAACGATCAGCAATGTCGCGCACTGCCAATTCGCCAGACATTGTCTGGCGTTTTTTGTGTGACGATTCTATCGGCGGCGTCGAGAGAATTTGCGGGCCAGACGATTTGCCAGACGCTGTCTGGCAAATTTGCTCGAGGGAAAACGCGGCATAGAACTGACGCATCTGCTGGAGATTTTGTCGCGAGAACCCCCGGCCAAACCGACTTGTCAGGTCCGTAGCCATTCGAGGCAACAACTCCTCGCCATACTTGGCGCGTTGTTTCCCCTTCTGCTCGAATTCAATAATGTGGCGCCCGATTAACCAGTAGGTCGCCGTCATGATCGCGTTCACGCTTCGCGCCGAGGCCCTGCGTGCATCGTCGATTAAAGAGATAACGCGATTGAGCATCGCGTCGTAGTCACCCGAGCGAAGTGTCACAACATCGGAGGACTTAGTGCGCTTCATGAGAGTTTCAGTTGCTGAATAATTCCATGCAGCGGCCTCATTATCTTCGTTGTCTTCTAATCCACTCTATTTCGCGATACCAACGGTCGTGACACCCCACGGGCCGTCCCCGACTTTGATGCGGCGCAATTCTTCGCGCGATTTTAAATCGACGACGGAGACGTCGTTTGATGCGCCGTTCGCGGTGTAGAGTTTTGTCCCGCTGGGATCAAGTGCGATTCCCCAGACCCGGTTGCCGACAGGAACCGTCGTCACTACTTGGTTCTTTTGTGTGTCGATGATTGCAATTGCGTTACCGCGGCCTGTTGAGACGTAAAGTTCCTTTCCATCATGCGAGACTGCAGTGCCCATTGGCAGCGACCCTGTTGGCAGTTGAATTTTCGACAACAGTTTGTGGGATTGCGCGTCTATCAGCGCGATGTCGCCGCCGTTCTCACAAGCAACGTATGCTCGCGCGCCATCCGGTAAAAATGCCACGGAACGTGGCCGGCCGCCGGTTTCAATGGTTGAGATCACACGCTGTTGATCCGGGTCGATCGCAAACACTTCGCCTTTTTCTTCGCACGTGACGTACACTTCGCCGTTTGCGGGATTTACACCGACGCCCTCCGGTTCTTCCGAGACTTTTATTTTGCCGCGCGTTTGGCCCGAATCGAGATCGATAATCGAGGCACTGGCATCGTCTTCGTTTGCGATGAAAGCTAATTTTCCGTCTTTGCTGATCGCGAATTGCTCAGGGTCCGACCCAACGTGCCATCGATCTGTCAGTTTGCGCGCTGTCGGATCTATCACGCCGAGGCCGTCGGCGCGTTTGTCCGCTGCCGCACGATGTTCATCGAGCCCAGGCGCCATCCGCGGCGAGCCGCTCAACGTAACAAAGAGTCGCCGTCCGTCAGGCGTGGCGTGAATGCCGCGCGGCCGTTTACCGACTGGAAATGTTCCGACAACGCTATCGGTCGCTCCGTCAATCACCGTGATATCGCCTGAGCGTTCGTTGCTTACGAACACGAGATAGTTCGACGGTTCAGCCCGCGTTCCAGCCGCAACAAGGACCCAAAGGACACAAGAAATAGACAGACGATGCATATCCTTGACGCGTACAACTCAATGCGATTTCGATCAAGGTAATGCAGTGTGTTGTTTCAATTATGAGCAAAAGCCAAATGCGG
>DATDFM010000123.1:0-13944 GCA_036522635.1 Candidatus Udaeobacter sp.
GCACTGGTGACGGATTCGGGCTTGAAGTTCGGCGTTGCAGTAGGCTTGGGCGTATCCTTCGACTCAGATTCGGAACTTTTGTCGGACGCCGCTTGGACTCGAACGGCGGCGAGTGCCGCAGTTGTCAGGAGGAGAGTGAAAGCCAGGCGGAGCAATCGGTTCCGAAGAGCAATTTGCATTTGAAATTCTGGCTGGGAACAGAGTTTCGAGCAAACGCTGTTTTCGGCCGCTTCAAACAGTCCACCGAATCACGGTGAATGATCTCAAAATTCGGGATCGCACGACGCATGGTTAGCTTCCGCGCTGAAGATGATGGCCCAGAGGCCGCGGCTACCAGCCCTGGTTCAACGGCCGAAGCAACTACTTCTATTCGAACAGCGGTCTCAGGTTTTGAAGCACTTCGTCTTCTTCTTCAGATTGCGCGCCGTCAGCGAGAAAGAGTTCCTGGCACAGGTCCAACGCTTTCATTCTCACTGCTGGAGTATCAAGCCTGTCCTTTATCGAACCCAGGAATTTATCTCTGTATACCTGGCTTTCTCTCGCGTCCCGTGCGTTACCAACTGATCTGACATCGAACTGATCGAACGGCGTCTTCGATTCCCAACTAAATTTCGAGACCGTGTCTGCAATCAACCTGTCTTCCGCGAGCATGACCAGGTTGTCGGCGTACATGCAGTAGTTTAGCAAATCGACGATCGCCTCACGCTGCGGCTGGGTGAGGCCGTCTTTCGCTTCTTCTGATTTACCAAACAGTTTTCTCAGTAGACTGGCCATAAAGTGATGTTCGATGTTGAGGTTTGATTTTTAATGTTTGTGTTGGTGGCAAACGAAAATGTCACGCGGGTATCTGCATAAAAACACACCAAGAGGGATAATGGATTCATGGATTCCTGGTTTCCAGATTATTTTATCAACCCGCTCTGACGGAAAGCGCGTTCGTCGCTCACAGAGCGACGGATACAGCGTTCAATGTAGCCACGGCGCTCCGTCGCCGTGCCGCCGCCGAGAAAACGGTAATGCCGCGGGGGACGCCTCGACAGAGCGAGGCGGCTACAGAGCAATCGCGGACGTTCGTCGCTCACAGAGCAACGACTACAGTGTTCAATGTAGCCACGGCGCTCCGTCGCCGTGCCGCCACCGAGAAAGCGGTAATGCCGCGGGGACGCCTCGGCAGAGCGAGGCGGATACAGAGCAATCGCGGACGTTCGTCGCTCACGGAGCGATGGGTACAGCGTTCAATGTAGCCACGGCGCTCCGTCGCCGTGCCGCCGCCGAGAAAGCGGCAATGCCATGGAGACGCCTCGACGGAGCGAGGCGGCTACAGAGGAATCGCGGACGTTCGTCGCTCACAGAACCAGGGCTCCGGAATTCGATGTGCGACTCACGGTGGTTGTTCGCACTCGAGTGCAAACGAGGCGTTCGCCGGCATTTCAGAACAAACTGTAGATAAACGGAGCGAGCGAAGAGCTGCTGGCAAAAATCAGCAAAACGCCAAGCAGCACCATAAAAACCAAGATCGGCGCTATCCACCACCTCTTGCGCTCCCGCAGGAATTCAAAGAATTCTCTTATGATCGCGACTCGGCTCATGGAATGCTTTCCAAGAGTTCAGTGGAACCGATTTAAAGTAAAGGCGTTTCTAGAACTGGCGCTCGTAAGTACTGGCAGTCTTTTCCTCTCTCCCGCACTGGATCCAATAGCTCGCCGCCCGTTTGTCGAATTTTCGGGCGAGGAAATCTTTTTGGAATAAACGAGAAAGCAGCCCAATCGGCGTGACGAACAGGAAAAAGAACAGCGTCAGAAGCACGTTCGACATCAAGAATCCGAGCGTGAAGGCCAGCGCCATCCACGCGATGTAAACGTATTTCAACGCGCGCGGCCAAATGACGCCGAATACCATCAACAGCCCGCCTGCGCCGCAAACGGCCAGATAGCTCGAGCGGTGCCGAAGCAGTAACAGAATGCCGAGCAAGATAAATACCCCGCCGACCATTAGCCCGAACTTTCGCAGGTCGCGGACGCCGGTTTTTAGCTTCTTAAGGTCCGCGTGTATTGACATGGTTTAATCGAGTTCAAATTCCCTTAGCCAATCGATGTCTTTGTCGAGGGGTTTTTGGTCTGTCTTTTCCAACAGAAAATTGCCGAGGAGCAGATAATCCATGTTCGTCCGCATAAAACAGGTGAAAGCGTGTTCCGGCGTGGCCACGATCGGTTCGCCCCGAACATTGAACGAGGTATTGATAATCACCGGACATTCGTATCGCTCTTCGAATTTTTTGATCACGCGGTAAAACATCGGCTGATTTTGATCAGTCACGGTTTGGATTCGGGCTGAAAAATCAACGTGAGTCACCGCGGGAATGTCCGAACGGATTGTTAAGAGTTTTTGCAGGCCGAATGAATTTTGCTCGTCGGCTGCAATTTTATGGCGGCGATTTTTTGAAACTGGCGCCACAAGCAGCATGTAAGGGCTCTCCTCATCCAATTCGAACCAGTCCGACAATCTTTCGCGAAGAACCGCCGGCGCGAATGGTCTAAAACTTTCACGGAACTTGATCTTCAAATTCATGAGTTCCTGCATCTTTGGTGATCGCGCATCGCCGATGATTGATCGGGCCCCGAGCGCGCGCGGGCCGAATTCCATTCGACCGTAGAACCAGCCGATCACTTTTTGGGCGTCAATGAGTTCGGCAATTTTCCCGGGAAGCTCGTCGTCGGCTAGTTCAGTGAATGGAATTTTTTGCGTCTCCAGATAAGCGCGGATCTCGTTATTGCCATACTCAGGGCCGAGATAAGACCCGCGTTGCGAATCGTTCACATCATCGGTCTGGCGTTCTTTGTTCAGAATCTGATGCCAGGCAAACAGCGCCGCGCCGAGCGCACCACCCGCATCGCCCGCGGCCGGTTGAATCCAGATGCGGTCGAAAATGCGTTCGCGCAAAAGCAACCCGCTCGCGACGCAATTGAGCGCGACACCGCCGGCCAGACAAAGATTTCGTTGTCCGGTTTCCTTGCGAATGTGTCGCGCCATCCGCAATATGATTTCGTCAGTTACATCCTGGATCGAGCTCGCGAGATCCATGTCGCTCTGGGTCAACTTCGATTCGGGCTTACGTGGCGGCCGGTCGAACAGGCGGTTAAACGCAACGTTGGTCATTGTCAGGCCGACACCGTAATTGAAATATTTCATGTTCAACCGGAACGACCCGTCGTCTTTGAGGTCGATTAATTCGCGCAGAATTAGATCGCGATATTTTGGCTGACCGTAAGGCGCCAGCCCCATCAATTTGTATTCGCCGGAATTGACTCTGAACCCGGTGAAATAAGTGAACGCGGAATAAAGCAAGCCAAGCGAGTGTGGGAAACGTAACTCCGCCAGCATTCGGATTTGATTGCCGCGACCCACACCGTAGCTGGTGGTTGTCCATTCCCCCACTCCGTCACAGGTAAGAAACGCTGCCTCCGAAAACGGCGATGGAAAAAACGCCGACGCGGCGTGCGATTCGTGGTGTTCAGGAAAAAGAACTTTGCAATCGCAGCCGAGTTCGCGCCGGATCAATTCTTTCATCCAAATGCGTTCCCGGATCCACAGCGGTATCGCCATCAGAAAACTTCTCAGACCGGCTGGCGCATACGCGAGATAAGTGTGCAGAATCCGATCGAATTTCAGGAACGGCTTTTCGTAGAACGCCACATAATCGAGCTGATCGACGTTCAGGCCGCCTTCGCGCAGGCAATATTTCACGGCGTGCTCTGGAAAACTCGCGTCGTGCTTTTTTCGTGTGAATCGTTCCTCCTGGGCTGCTGCGATGATTTCTCCGTCGCGCACCAGGGACGCCGCGCTGTCATGATAAAATGCGGATAGACCGAGGATATTCATGGGCGAATCCTAATGCTCGAGAAGCTTTCGATATCCGGGTTGCGCGCCGATCATCACTGATGAGCGTAGTAATCAGTCGATGCGCGGGCCAGTTCGCTATCGGTCACAAACCTGGCGAATAACGCATGGCCCGCGGCGTTGAAGTGCATATCCCCTGGTTTAAATGGATCCACGCCGGCAATGGCAGATTTCAAGAATTCCGGATACGGCTCTCGATAACTGATTCCCAACCTGGTGAGACCCTCTGCCAGCAAAGGTGCGAAAGGATGATTTTCGGGCAGATGTTGTTCGACACGCGGCTTGTACGGGATGAAGACCACAACAAGCTTCGCATGGTGTGCTTCGACCGCCTCCTTCAGTTTTTTCAAGATCGCGAGACTCAATTCAAGCCCCTTACGATCAGTTTCGGACACTACGACGTCCGCCTCGTACGGATGCTTCCGTTGGAGTGTTTTGATTAAAGCGTGGACGCCATCGTTACAAAGATCATAAAGACGGGATTTCCGTCTTAGGGTACGACCGAATCTTTTAACTATGCTGTCTCGAACATGATCATTGTGCAGCACTAGTTGACCGTCACTCAGCGTGAAATAGGGCTTCAGATAAGAGTACTGCTTCGAATTAAGATTGTTTGCGACATCGTTGATGAGGGTGAACGCGAGTACGACTTCGTCGACTTCAAATTTTTGGCCCTCGCGCAGGTAAAACAGATACTCCTGGTCTGTGCCGTAACCGGAGACACCGCCGTTAATGAGTTCGTCATCTGTCCCATACACTTGTCGATCGGTGAAGAGTTCCTCCTGAGTCGCGCCGAAACCCCAGACGTACGAATCGCCCAGCACCAACACTCGCTTTCTCCCGGATGTGTTCTTGAGTTGGATATCGTCGGGCGCGCGCAGCCCGAACTGATTTTGATGCACAAGAACTCCTTTTTCAGCGTAGGTGACGTTCTCCAGCGGGGCCCAGCCCAACTCATGATCAAAGCGACAGAAACGGTATTTTTCGTCTTCCACCGGGCGCGGCCCGCACAATCTCAACGCGATTTCACCAAACAGCGCCACGATGATCAAACTGATTACGATGGCGATGAATCGAAACAGAATCGCTTTCATAATTGGGTTTTGGAACGACACGCAAAGCAAGCGGGGCTTCGGGATTGTGGTCTCTGTTTTGGTAGCACCGAAACGTCGCCGCGGGTATCTACATAAAAATCACACCGGAAAAGATGATGAGTTCATGGATTAGCGGCTTTCAGATTGTTCCATCAACCGAACGCTACGTGGCCTTCAGAAATAGCCGTTACAAAATTTACGGCAAACTTTTTTGGCGACGAAAGGCGTTGAGAAGGTGGATCGAGCGCTCCGAGCTCGATGCCTAGGTCCGCCGAAGGCGCAAATATTCGGCTTCAGGCCTTGTGTGTGTTTGCCAACGCGCCCGGAGGTCGCGTTCCACCTTACGCGAGATGTATTTGCCAACGCGCCCGGAGGTCGCGTTCCACCTTACGCGAGACGTGTTGGCTCCCGCTGCAGAAGCACTATTTTGCTGCAGCCACACGCCACGAAAAGTCTTCGCACCGTTCCGACCCGGATACTTTCCATCGTCGCTAAGAATCAATATCCTGGCCTTGTTCCCGTCGCGTACAATCATGATTGCTTCCGGATTGAGATCGCCGAAATCAACCCCGACGTCTTTTGGCTTTGTACCGGGCTTCCACCAAAAAGCGCGGGAGGGTTTTGCGTCGGCCTCGAATCGATCAACGAAATCCCCGGCAATGATCAAGAAGCCGTCGTTCCAGGCAACCATATCGCGCACGCCCAACCCGTTGAGATTAAGCAGCAGCGGATCGCCGAGTTTGGCCCGAGTACCTCTGCTGATCATTTTTTTGGGGTTAAGCAGCGGAACGAGCAATGCGTCTTTGCCTCCGCTTTTTGGATTTCGAAATCCGATCCATAGCTTGTCGTGATCGGCAGCAAGCGATTCAATGTTCAGTCCTCCTTCGTCGTTTGGCGCCAGCGTGGCGGCTTTGGCCAGATGAAATGACGCGAGGGCCGGATTTTTCAGGAAATCTTGGATAAGCTTTGTGTAAACGCTTCCTGTGATCTGCAGTTTTGCATGTTTGCCAACGCCAGTAAGTTTCGTTGCTAACAGAATCTGCCGCTCTTTCTTTTCGTTCGCATCTTTGTCTCGCCCATGCGAACCGATCCAAAAAATGAGGTCTCCCATTTTAGCCGCACCCTCAAAGTCGCATTCCTTAACCTTTTTCAGCCCAAGCGCGCTTTTGATAGCCGCGTCGACTCCGAGGTCTATCGTCTTGCGCGGCGGCCCACCTTTGACGTCGTAGAGTCGAAGCTTGTTATCCTCGTCCGTCGCGCCCACAAAGAAGCCGCCGCCGACATCAGAGCCGGCGGAACCGTCGAACGCTCCTTCAAACAGTACCTGCGTGGTACTGAGCGAGAATTCCGACGCCGAGACGGCGGCGCGGGCTGATACAATTATTAGTAATACGAGCCTCAGGCTGTACTTCACTCGTCTTATTTGCTCCGTTGAAACGACAGGAACAAGTGTTCCTCAGGCCATTAGCAGGCTACCTTTGGTGTTGTTGAAACCGACGTAACGACAATGGCGAAAACGCAAGGGACGGACAGTTTACTCAGGTGCGGAACTGGTCGTCCTTAGTTTTGAACAGGATGTTGAACGTGGTGAGCGATCCGTAGCAGCGCGTGATGTATTGTTGCAGCTCGACTTTGTCTGCTTCGCTCAGTTTGTCGCTGGCGTTCACCTTCTGCTCGAGAACTCGCAGGTTGTTTCGGATCATAACGATCTTATGGAAGAATGTTTCGAGCGGGACTTCTTTCGCCTGAAGAGAACTGTCCGACGGCTGCATAACAAGTGTGCCCTTTTGCCAGCGAGTCGCCAGACCTTCCACGAGCGCGTCCTGTTGTTCGAGCCCGAGGGCTTCGACCATAGCGTGAGCTGTGTCGCGGATCAGTTTCTCAAGCGGCATTTGTAACTGGTTCAAAGTAGCAGTCGGTTCCGCCGGTTGGAGATCGCTCGATCCCGGCGCAATTGTGCGTTGCATGTCGTCAAAAGCGATTTCGGCGGTTTGCCCAGTCAGCGATTTCACCAGCCCGACGCCGTATTGCGGATGGCGGACTTTCATTCCGATATGGAGCGTTTCGATGTTCATGGCTGATACTTGATTTCAGGTTTCAAATTTCAAATTGCAAGCTAACCGAATCGTCGCGCTTTCGCCCAGGTCTCGCGCCAGTCGCCGCGCAGGTGTCGGCACAAAAAGATATCTGGATGGCGCGTCGTCTCCTCGTTAGGCACACCTTCGCGATTCGTGATATGACCGACCAGTTCGCACGAATCAAATTTGCCTTCCAAATCCTCACGCGAAGAACCCAGAACGATGAGCAACTCGGGAGGCGGCTCGCCGTATCCTCGCTCCCAGAAAGAATTCACGGGACAAATTACCGGCGGCAATCCTAAAGCCGGGCCATATAAATTGATCGCGCCCGCTTCTCCGTAATTCCCGGCCAGGATACGCACTCGCGCCCGATCTTCCGGCGGAAGTGCATCTCGGATTCGGGCGACGATTTCCGCCAACTCCTGCCAGCCGATCTCCTCCTTCACATCGTCATTTGTTGCAGCCATTCGATGCCACCATGGTGAATTCGGCGGTGCGATCGGCAGGAAAAAAGCACCGAAAAACAGGATGTTTGCCACCAGCGCCGTCCATCCGATGGCGGCCGTCAGCATTCTCCAGGGTCGTGCCAGGTGAGTCAACCATGCAGCCAGCAACACCGCGCCGCCCGCATATAAAATCGGGTACCCCGCCGCCATATAATAACCGCGACCTTTTCCCAAAACGAAAAGCGCGAATGGCACCACAAACATCCAACCGAGCACCCGGAATCGCCGTCCGCCGTAGTTCGAGAAATAGAAAAACAATCCGCACAGCGCCAATGGCAGCGCGAACAGAGTCAGATTCAATTGGTCCGGCAAAAAATCCCTGGTCCGGCCGATGCGCACATCGCGCGCGTGGATGTGCTGAAGGAATTGCAGCGAAACAAAATCGTGGCGCCACTGCCACAATAGATTCGGGAGAAAAACCAGAATCGCCAACATGGCGCCGAGCCATAGCCACTTGCTCCGAAGATGCGCGCGAAGCTGGCCGCCGATTACACCCACCGCAATGCCCGCGACCAGAAATACCATGCTGTATTTGCTCAACATGCCAAAGCCGATCGCCGCGCCCACCGCGAGCCACCAGCGCGCGTCGTTCGAGCGGCAAAGACGGGCCATGAAAAACGCCACCGTCACCCAAGCCAGGTAATCGAACGAGACATATTGCATGAGCGTCCCCGTCGCAATCACCATCGGCGCCATGGCGCAAGCCGCGAAAAGCTGGGCCCCGCGTCTGCCGCCGAGCTCGCGCGCCATCAGTCCAGTGAGCACGGTCGCCCCTGCGCCCGCGAGAGAAGCAAAAAATCGAAAGCCGCGCAGCGACGTCCCAAACAAATGGAGCGACAGCCATCCGAAAAATGGTGTGACCGGTGGATAAGCGACATAGCCCCAGGCCAGATGACGAGCGTCATCCAATGTCGCCAGCTCATCGCGATGAAATCCATAACGTCCGCCCACCAGCGCGTGGACCAATACCGTCACTGCCGCCAGGGCCATCAGCGCTCCGAGAGAGGTTCGTTCCGGCGTACCGCAGTGAACCGGATCAGTGGTCACCATTTGCTGGTCGTTGCCGAAGTTGCCTAACGAACACTGACACAATCGCGGTCACTGGGTCCGTCCTAAACGGCGGGAACAATAGCTGCTGGCGCTTCGCTGGGAACTGGCTCGGCTTTGTCGGTGATCAGCCTGCGAACATATGGAATCAGGACGACGAGGCCGATACCAACCGCCAGAGTGACAAGTCCAAGCTCGGTGAAAAGTTTCGCATAACCGGCGTTGGTCGAGGCGGCCGAGGTACCGAGCGGATTCGGAATCATTCCGGAAAAGTCACCCGCAAACAGCGATGCGAGGCCGGTCCACAGCATCCAGCTGCCCATCATCACGCCCTGATACTGCCTCGGCGCCAGTTTGCCGATCATCGCGTAACCAATCGGCGAGATGAGCAATTCACCGATGCTTTGCAGCACATAACTCGCGAACAACCATACGAAAGCGCTTTTGCCGTCGCCGCCGGCCAGTTTGATGCCAAGGGGAAGAATCAGAAACGCGAGCGCCATTAATAGTAACGAGCCCGCGAACTGCTGCGGAATGTCGATTCTCCATCCCTGCGCGCGCATCCGGGTGAACATCGCCGCGAGCACCGGTCCGCCCAGCACGATGCAGACCGTGTTGATGTTCTGTATCCACTGCGGCTGAATCGTTAACGGACCGATCACCAGGTTGACGTTGTTGACCGCGAACAACATCAGACCGTTCGGCGCCATTTGATACAGAGACCAGAACATCAGAGAACCGACAGTCAGAATCAGGTACGCGGTCATGTTCCGCTGCTCGCGCCGATCCGCGTGGCGGACCGTCAGGTAGACCAACATGAGCGCCACCGCAGCGCAGATTCCTTTGATGATCGTCTCTGTTCCGCCGGGCCGTTGCAGCATGAACCAGACAACGGGGACGAGTCCGATGAGAATGCCGATGCCGGCGAGCTGGCGCAGCCGGAATTGGTTCGGCGTTTTATCCAGCAACGGCGTGTTGCGGTCGGCGAGGGTTTTCCACGTTAACGCTGCAAGGACGATCGCGACAAAATTCCCGACTGTCGCGAAAATGAAGAGGCTCGAGTAACTCTCGGTGGCCTGGAAATGACCGGCGGCGCTGAAGCCGACAAAGAACCCGACGTTCATACCGGCGTAATTCCAAAGAAAGGCTCCTTCGCGGCGCGGATCCTCAGGGGTGAACCGCTGCGTTAACATCATGTTGATGCAAGTCACGTTCAATCCGCTGCCGGTGAGGAAAAGTGCAAGGCCGACGTAGAACAGAGGCAGCGTGCCGGTAGCGATGCATGCGCAGCCGAATACCTGCAGCGCCATGCCGCCAACGAAAAGGTTTCGATTTGAAAGAAAACGGCCGCCAAGGTAACCTCCGAAAAGGTGCAGGCCGTAGTTGAACGCACCGAACACGCCCATCAACGCGGTGGCCTCCTTTACTCCGAGATGCAGATGCTTCGTCGCATAGAGGACCAGCGTCGAGTAGAGGACGGCAAAGCCAAGCGTCGAGAAGATCTGAATGAAAAATAGTGCGGCCGTTCCCTCCGGGGCCTTGGCAAAACGGCGTGTAAGAAACTTCATCCGGCGTTCCTTTGTCGCCCGTCACGTCGGATAATGCAAGCGGCGTCGTGGTATGATTTGCGCTTGGTCGCAAACCAAAGGTGGATCTGCTTCTCCTGAAGACGATGCGCAAAGAATCGCCGGAGGCGCGGATAAATTAACGGCAGAGCCGCATAATGTCGCTGCCAACGCGTTGGGACAACGCAGTCCGCCTTCAATAAATTCCTGTTCGTGCATAAACGGCGCGTTGCGCTAACATTCCCGCCGTCGTCACAACAGACATGTCCCGCGATACCGCGTCAGAAGTGAAGTTTGAGATCGGGCATGTTCTGTTCATCGACATCGTCGGCTACTCAAAACTGTTGATCACGCAGCAGAGCGAGCAGCTTGATACCTTAAAACGAGTCGTCCGCGGCACCGAACAGTTCCGCACCGCGGAAGCGGAAGGCAAACTGTTGCGATTGCCGACTGGTGACGGTGGCGCGCTGGTGTTTCGGACTACGCCAGAAGCGCCAGTCTTATGCGCCATCGAAATTGCAAGGGAATTGAAAAAACATCCCGAACTACACGTACGCATGGGGATTCACAGCGGCCCCGTCAACGAGATCACCGATTTGAATGAGCAGGCCAACATCGCCGGCGCCGGCATAAATATGGCCCAACGAGTGATGGATTGCGGCGATGCCGGTCACATTCTGCTCTCGAAACGGGTTGCCGATGACCTGGCACAATATCCGCGCTGGCGATCGTTCCTTCACGAGCTTGGCGAATGCGAAGTCAAACACGGGGTCCGTATCGACGTGGTGAACTTTTCCGGCGAGGGAGTCGGGAATCCGCAACCACCCAGGCAATTCCAAATCCGAAAGCATCGTGCCCGAATAGGCTGGTTTGCGATCGCGGCTGTTGTCCTGTTGGCTGCAGTCATCGCCTTTCAACTGGTACGAACACGAAAAGCGGTGACCGCTGAATCTCCAAACAAACAGACTGCAGCAGCGACGGCAGGCATGGACAAATCGGTTGCGGTGCTGCCGTTCGAGAATCTGAGTTCGGACAAAGAGAACGCATTTTTCGCGCAGGGTATCCAGGATGAAATTATCACCACGCTTTCGAGGATCAGCGGGCTTCGCGTGATTTCGCGTACCTCCACTGTGCGCTACAGCAGCGCTCCGGAAAATCTGCCCGAGATCGCAAAACAGTTGCGCGTAACGAATGTCCTCGAGGGCAGCGTGCAAAAGGCCGGCGATCGCGTGCACATCAATGTGCAGCTCATCCGGGCCGACGACGACGCGCATCTGTGGGCGCAAAGTTACGATCGTCAATTAACAGATATCTTTGGAGTAGAAGCCGAAGTTGCGAAAAGTATCGCCGACTCAATGCAGGCGACGCTTTCGCCACAAGAAAAAGCGCGCGTCGAAACCAAGCCTACAACCAACGCAGACGCGTACGTGCTCTATTTGCGTGGCCGGGAATATCAAACACGGCCTGATAATCTGCTGCAGGATTTTAAGTCGGCGATAAATCTTTTCGATCAAGCGGTGAAACTTGATCCCAAGTTCGCGCTTGCTCGCGCCCGCCTCTCGGCAACGGCCAGCGTCGTATACCACTTCTATGAACCAATCGAGGCATGGAAGCAAAAGGCGCATACCGAAGCCTTGGAATCGCTGCGACTCGAGCCCAACCTCGGTGAAGGCCATCTTGCGCTGGGTCTTTACCATTACTACATCGAAGCCGATTATGAAGCAGCGCTGCGCGAACTTGCACTGGCTACCGACGAGCTTCCCAACGACGGTGACGTAGGCCTGTACACCGCCGCCGTTCGAAGACGGGCCGGGCATTTTACGGACGCCCTTGTTGCCTACCAACGAGCCGAAGAGATCGACCCGCGTAATTCGATTACGCTGTACGACGCTTCACAGACCTACTTCGGTCTGCGTGATTGGCGCACGGCGACAGAACGAATGGATCGCGTGCTCGCGCTTTTTCCCGATTCTTTCAACGTCAGAATACAACGCGCTTACGTTGAGTTTTTCTGGAAAGGCAGCACGGCGCCGATCAAAGCCGCACTGCAATCGCTTCCTCCGAATCTCGATCCCGATGGCGTTGTAACCTTCGCGCGCTGGGATGTGAGCTTGATGGACCGGGATACAGATGCCGCAGAGAAGGCCTTGTCCAATTCCCCGCTGGAGACCATCACTTCGCAGACCGGAGTTTCCTTGCCAAAAAGTTATCTTTTGGGGTGTGTTTTTTTGGTGCGCGGCGACGCACAGAAAGCACAGAGAGAGTTCGAGGCGGCGCGGCCGGCGATTGAAAAACTCGTGGAAGAGAGTCCGCAGAGCGGAACACGTCGTGCGCAGCTTGGATTGCTTTATGCGTTGATGGGACGAAAGGAGGACGCACTACGCGAAGGGAAACGCGCAATGGAGTCGGTCCCAATCAAGCGCGACGTCATCGAGGGAGCCGTAGTGGAAGCTTTTTACGCCATGATCTGCGCCCGGGTCGGAACGGTCGACGAGGCGATCAATCGAATTGAGCGCTTACTCACCACGCCGTTCGCTGTCGATTACGACGACGCAAGCGTCACGCTTTCTGATCTGCGAACGCGCTGGGAATGGGATCCGTTGCGGAGTGATCCGCGTTTTCAAAAAATCCTGGCATCGCCTGAGCCAAAGACGGTCTATAAATAACCATTGGCGATTGCCGAATACAGACAATCAGAAATTAGCGAAAACGAGGTGTGCGATTCTTCGAGACTTAGCGCCCTGTAATCTTTGCGGGAGAAACTAGTCGACGAAAAGCGCGCGCGCTTTCTTAAATACTTCGTCGAATTTTTCGGCGGTTACTTTTCCAACTGCGCGAAGACAGACGCGTTGTTCAACGGTGAAAAGCCGCTGCGGCCGGATGAAACACGGCTGATCGACTCCGCCGCGTTCATAATCGCTTTTGTCCAGCGGGACTGCGAACGCGTCCCAGTGCGCGCGACTCGTGATCTGGCACAGAATCAGATCTGCGCCTGGAAGATCCGCGATCACCAAAGCGGGCCGGTTCTTTTCGGCCGCTGGAGCGCTCCCCGAAAACGGAATGACGACGATTTCGCCGGCTACAGGTTTGACCATGCAGCATCCTCTTCTGGTGAATTCCAATCGCGCCCGAGAACCGATTCGCTCAGCTTGGCGCCGTTGAACGGCTCATCAACCTCTTTATCGAGTGGTTCGGGCGTATCCATCAAACAATCATCTCATTTACCACGAAGGATATGAAGCACACAAAAATTTTGTTTCCAGAATTCTCACACCGGACTTTGGAAGATTCTGTAACTATTCTGCGTTTGTGCCGGTCATTTTGTTCATGGGGGTTTCAAATCGCCTCAAATTCGTTAAGGCCGGTCTAAGTTCGTTCTGCCTGGGCTGTGCGCTCTCCATCTCTGCCTGCGCGAATGACGATTCGTCGAACGATTCTTCGCAGCATCATCGGCATCATGGTGGCAGTGCTGGCGGAGGAAATTATGGACACGGACAAGGTGGGACGTTCGATCGGTCAAATGCTTCGAGTTCGCAACCACCGGTACCGGGAGAATAAAAACTGCTTGCCCGAATAAACGTCGACGCCCGGTGTTGCTCTATTCGTTCTCCGCGAGAATTTGCGGCCGACGCTACACAAGAACGCCTCGACACAGCGTAGCGGCCACAAGACAGGTTCATCAGCACGCGAGACGCGCGCGCTCCCTGTAGAAAACAGGAGCTGCCGGGGATTCGCTATCGCCCGGCAGCTCCTTATT
>DATDFM010000124.1:0-22845 GCA_036522635.1 Candidatus Udaeobacter sp.
AGGGCATTCATGCGTTTGGGAATTTTCCTAACTTCGCTTTGTCAAAGGATGGCAATGTTTCGGCCGCGGTGCGCAGTACCTATAACGCGCCACCGGAAATTTTTGCCGGTCCAGTCGGTGAATGGCGTCAACTGACGAACAACAACGCAGGCTTACAGGCGACCTGGGGCAAGGCAGAAAGCGTCGAGTGGACGAATGAGGGAGCTAACATTCAGGGCTGGCTGGTGCCCCCCGCGAAAGTCGAGTCAGACAAAAAATATCCGATGGTTATGCTTGTCCATGGCGGTCCATCCAGCCTAACGACATCAGAGTGGCCGGCGTCATTTGGAATGGCGCGGGCCATCGTTGCTGCACTTTCCATGCGCGGTTATTACGTGCTGCTTCCGAATCCACGCGGCAGCTACGGTCAGGGCGAGGACTTCACCCGTGCGAACATGAAGGATTTTGGAGGGGGCGATCTGCGCGATGATCTGGCCGGAATCGATGCAGCGATAAAAAAATATCCAATCGACGCCGATCGTCTCGGCGTCACCGGCTGGAGCTATGGTGGATTCATGACCATGTGGACGGTCACACAAACAGATCGTTTCCGCGCCGCTGTCGCGGGTGCCGGGATCACAAATTGGCAAAGTTATTATGGCCAGAATCTAATTGGTCAATGGATGATTCCTTTCTTCGGCGCATCAGTTTACGACGATCCGGAGGTTTACGAGAAAAGTTCGCCCATTCGTTTCATTAAGAACGTCAGGACGCCCACCCTCGTGATCGTCGGCGAGCGCGATGCGGAATGTCCTTCGTCGCAGTCCTACGAATTCTGGCACGCTTTAAAAACGCTCGGCGTGCCAACTAAACTGATCATATATCCCGGCGAAGGGCACATGTTCATCGACCCGACGCATCAAGTCGATCGCTTGGAACAGACGGTCGCATGGTTCGATAAGTATTTGAAGTAACAGAACGTGAGATCGGCGAGCAAGATACGGTTACTCTTAGCGCTAGGACTTCTCCTAACCGGCTCCAATCGCCCACTCTTTGCAGAACAGCCCGATGATTCAAATGCCGGAGGTCCAGGTTCCAGCAACAAAGTTCTCACGCCGCCAAAGGTAATTAACAAGACTGTCGTTTTAGGCAACGATAACGCCCAGGTTAGGACCCTCGGGTTATGGGGTTCGGCCGAACATCTTCTTTGGTGGATCAAAAACGATCACGTTCCGCCCCTGATCACGGCCGGCGGTAACGGTGTAATTGGCGCGCCCGGTACCAGGGTTTTGCTCGATGACCTCAACTTCGTAGACGATTTTCGGCAAGGTGGTCGCTTCGCGCTTGGTTACGACTTTGAGTCGTCGCCTGTAATTGGCATCGAGGCCAGCTATTTCTTTCTGCCTGATGGAGGAACAGAAGCCACCTTTTCATCTAACAACTATCGAGTTCTCGGTCGGCCCTACGTCGACGCGAAAACAGGTATGCCTGCCGCAACGCTAGTCGCCTTTCCCGGGATGGCCGTAGGCTCAGCTAACGTTGCCGTGTCCACCTCGCTATCAGGAGCCGAGGCTAACATGTCCGCCTATTTGGTTTCTTCCGAAAGATTTCGTGTTACTGCTCTCGGCGGCTTTCGCTTCTTTGGTCTCGATGACGATCTCTCGATCGACGAGCAGTTCAAAGTAGCCAATGATGTCCCCGGCTTTGGCGGAAAGACAGTGACACTTCGGGATGAATTCTGCGCCGATAACCACTTTTTTGGCGGCCAACTAGGCTTAAAAGCGAGCCTGCAGCGCAGGGTCATTACGATCGATTTTCTTGGCAAGATTGCGATGGGTGAGATGCACCAGGTCGTTGACATAAATGGCGTAACCAATGTCTTCAGTCCGAATGGGTCAACCACTGTCTTCAAGGGCGGCTTGTTGGCCTTGCGAAGCAACATTGGCAGCCACGAACAAGACCAATTCGCGTTTGTCCCCGAGTTAGGAGTCAACATTGGTTTACAGTTAACGCGCCGTTTCAAGGCGCGCGTCGGCTACTCATTTCTCTGGGTCAGTTCAGTTGCTCGTGCCGGCGAGCAGATCGACCCGGTCGTGAACGTGACACAGTTCCCAATACTCTCGGCCAACGGGCCGCTGGTAGGACCAGCTCGGCCGTCAGTAAAATTCGCCGACACCGACTTCTGGGCTCATGGGTTGAACTTCGGCTTCGAAGTAACGTACTGACACCTGAAGCAAGTATAAGGATCATCGATTGGAGACGATCGTCTGCACACTCTGTCAGTCTGCCTGCCGATGAGAACGAAAACGCCAGACGCAAGCGCCACAATGTATAAAAGAAAAATCGTCGAACCCAGATTCAGGCCGAATCCTAAAAGGCCGTCGACGATCAAATAGATGGCAAGCACAAACATCCCAATGTTTTTGGTGATTTTCATAATGCCGATGTTGTAGACTGCCGTTTCAGATGACAGTTGTTGAATCTTCCGCAATCAAACCGGTGGTTTTGCAGAGATGAAAAGTGCGCTCCGCCTGGTCACGACTGTTATAGCAGTAGCTTTCGTTTCAACAGCCGTTGCCAAGCCTGCACCTTCTAGTCCGTTGGATGAAGACGCCGCTCTCACGCTGCTTCAGCGCACGCTTAAGCGCGACGGAGTCTATGACAAGCGGATCTCATTGGATTGCGTTGAGTACGGTACCGAAGAGACAACGAACTCTTATTTTGAGTTCGTTCTCCGCGAAATTCACAACGCCAAATGCGGTGGCGATCCCGAAACGAGTCATGTTCTTGATCGTTATCGCGTTTATCGCCGTTCAGGGAAAATCGAACAGTACGAAGCCGCTGAAGACGAATGGCACGCATACAAGGGCGCAGCGACTAAGTAGCGTCCGTACGCAAATCGCGCCCGCCGAAGCGAGCGCGATCATGATTAGATACTGACGGCGGCGACCGCCGTTTGTGAAGCAAGGCGTTTAGGCTCCCGCCTTTTCCTTCTTGCACTCCGCCTTGAACTTCGCGAATTGCTCCGGACTAAGAATCCCTTGTGCATCTTTCATGAACTTGGCCTCGGTTGCTTCGGTGCACCCCGCTTTGTGATGTTCGGCCATGGCCGTTTCCATCTTGGTTTTCTGATCTGGAGTCAGGTTGAGAGTCGCAAGAGATGCCGTGCAGGCCATCTTCCCTTCGTTCCCAGCCTTCTTTGCGCAATCGCCATGTTCGCCCGCGAACATTGTTCCCGCTGCGAGTGCGCCCGCCGCCACTAGCGCAATGAGTTTGGTCATAGTGGAAGCTGAGACAGCCCCGGACGGGACACCGTTCAATTTTGAAATTGTTTGGCATGTCGCCGCTGGTCACGTATCACTCAACACTTTGAAAATCGACGCCAGTGAAGAAATCTTTCCGCTGAATCACCCGTTTCGGATTTCACGCGGCAGCCGCACCGAGGCATCGGTCATCGCAATCAGTGTAAATGATGGACAATGCACCGGGCGCGGCGAAGGGGTGCCAATTGCCCGCTACAATCAAAGCGCTGATTCCGTTTTGGCGCAGATCAACTCCATAGCAACCATTCGTGATTTGGATCGCGCCAAACTGGCGGATTTCCTCCCAGCAGGCGCGGCGCGGAACGCGCTGGATTGCGCGTTGTGGGATTTGGAAGCGAAACGCGCGGGCAAGCGAGCCTGGGAACTGGCGAACATTCCAATTGTCGATCAAGTGGAGACGTCCTTCACCATTAGTCTCGACACGCCTGCGAACATGGGAGACGCCGCCGCGGCAGCTTTCGATTCGCCAATTCTAAAGTTGAAACTAGGCGGTGACGCTGACGATTTGGCGCGTGTCAAAGCTGTGCGCGCTGCGACGTCCAGCGCGCGTCTACTCGTCGATGCCAATGAATCGTGGTCAGCTGATCACTATCGAAACAGTGTCTCGGTATTGAAAGAACTTGGAGTCGAATTGATCGAGCAACCATTTCCAGCTACCCGTGACGAGGTACTTGAAAGCCTCGATCGCCCGATTCCCGTCTGCGCCGATGAAAGTTGTCACACCACTAACGATCTTCCGCGTCTCAAGGATCGTTACGACGCGATCAACATCAAACTGGACAAAACCGGCGGCTTAACAGAAGCGCTCGCCCTCTATCAGCGGGCCCGAGAAAATAATTTCAAAATTCTGATCGGCTGCATGGTCTGCACTTCACTTTCAATCGCTCCCGCTCGGCTCCTCGCGAGCAACGCCGAGTGGGTTGATCTTGATGGTCCCCTCCTCGTCGCGCGCGATCGCGATCATGGATTAGCGTATCACAATGGGAAAATCGGAATGCCGGTCCCCGAGTTGTGGGGCTGATGACGCTATTTCTGCATATAAGACAATACACGAACCACCCGAATGGTCATTGGACTGCCGTTGTGGCGAATGCTCCTTTTGTCAATTTCGAACTCGATCGTTGAAGCCGTCGTCAGCGTCCCTCCGCCATTTTCCTGATATTCGACTTTGTAATGGTTGCCTTTCGCCTCAAGCACACGATAGCGCATGAACCCGCCGGTATCCGGCAACGAATAAACCAGCCAGTCGCCGTCTTGTTTCAGACCATCTTCATTGAACTGATTTCCGTTCTTCTCGACCGCATTCAGATTAATTTCTGTCGCCACCGGTGTCTCAGAATCCGAGACCCAGCAATCGATCATGTTAAAAACTTTCGGGTGAATCTTGAGCGGAGATGTTTCTGTTGTGGCCTCATTACTCGTCGCGCTCGAGGTGAGCGTGGAGCCCTTGTTATCTCCGATAGGATGAAGTGATTGAACGATCTTTGCGAACTCGGCGACTGTGATTCCGGTTGCAGAAAATCCGTGAAACCGACCAAGCACAGGATGCGAGTCCGGACGTTTAGCTTTTTCCTGATCCATATTCCGATCGCTTACCCAGTTCGCAATGATCTCGGCCTTTCGGCCATCTTTGCCCTTTGGCCGGTAAATCAGATACATGGGCCCGAAAGGTGATTTGATTTCAGTTTCTTCCGCGTTCTCTTCGTCGGCCATGAGGTTTCGGTCACCGATGCCTTCACGCGCCGACTCAATTGTGAATGACGCGTTCCAGCCATTTCCATACTGGATCGAGTAAAGTGGCAACGGATGGTTTTGATTTTCATCCTGCTGGATCTCATCATACGTGACCTCGACGTTTTTTAGTCGAAGCCCCTGGGGCAGATATGATGGGACGTAGCAGGTGATCTCCAATTGTTTCAGATCATCTAAAGTCGCGCCCGCAGACTGCCCCAAAAACAACAGGAAAAGCAGTGCGCTCGGAACAAAACATGACAACATTCGCCGAATGCCGGGGCCAGTCATCACGGCCGTCATTGTGCCTGGCTCCATGAAATTGTCGAGAATTGAGCGCGTGTCGCCTTCCCCTGCAGCTGATGATTGGGCTAGCATCGGCGAAGTCCCATGAACGAGCGCACAGAGGAAATCGCTTCCGGTTTACCGGCAGACCTCGATTCACTTCCGAGGCTCGGCGGGTTTCGCTTACGCGGAGTTGCGATGACGCGGTTAGAAACTTTCATCGATGCAGCGTTTGCATTCGCAATCACGATGCTTGTGATCGCTTCACAGCAAATACCCGATGACATCGAAACACTTCTTGCTGCTTTCAAAAATGTGCCCGCGTTTATTGCGAGCATCATTGTGCTGGGAATCTTTTGGCGAGGCCATTGGTTGTGGAGCCGGCGTTACGGCCTGGAAGACGGCGTCTCGATTCTTATTAGCTGGGCTCTGATTGTGACGATGTTGATCTATATCTACCCGCTCAAAGCGATTTTTAGTTCGATGTGGTTTTCGCTCAGCGGCGGCCAGGTCGGTCACGTACTCGGTGCGCATTCCGAATCGCAAATCCGCGCCCTCTTCACAGTCTTCGCCCTGGGCTTTACGGCCATCGCACTGGAGATGGTGCTTTTGAATTTCCGTGCCTGGCAGTTGCGGGAGCCGTTAAGGTTGAACGCACGAGAACGAGCAATGACGTTTCATGAGGTCACCGGATGGAGTATTCCAGTTGGCGTCGGATTTGTTTCGCTGGTGCTGGCACGCTGCCTCCCACGAGCGGAAATCGACTGGAGTGGTTGGATCTATTTCTCCATGCTCATTCTCGTTCCACTGCACAGGGCGTACTCTAGAAGGAAATCAGGATAGGAAGCATTCCATTGAGTTACGCCTTTCTTCTCGCTCTCGGAATCGGCGTTGTAGCCGGACTGCGTTCGTTGACTGCGCCCGCTGTTGTGGCATGGAGCGCGCACCTCAACTGGTTAAATTTGCACGGCTCGCCACTCGCCTTTGTGGGATCAACTACCGTGATCGCCATATTTTCCCTGTTGGCGATCGGCGAGCTAGTCGCAGACAAACTACCAATGATTCCGAAACGTACCGCGCCGGTGCCGCTGATCGCGCGCCTCATTACAGGTGGCTTATGTGGCGCGTGTCTCTGCGCATCAGCAGGACAATCGTTAGTCGTCGGTGCACTTCTAGGTGGAATAGGCGCCGTCGCCGGCGCCTTTCTTGGTTACGGCATTAGGAAACGCCTGGATTTGCACTTCAAGGACTTCGTAATCGCCGTTTGCGAGGATGCGATTGCGGTCGGTCTCGCACTATTTTTTGTCTCGCGGTAACGCCAAAAATTTTACTTCGCACTTCGAAGCGGATTGATTCCCTCCGGCCGACCTGTCTTTAATCTCGCGATGGCAAAGCCGACGGAGACAACCCGTTCAATAGCAACACGACAAATCCGGCCGCCGCCGCTCTCGCAGCATCTGCGCGAGTTTGCATCGCGGCCAGATGCGTGGGTCGTGCTCGCGCGCAACATGATTCCAGTAATCGGCATATATGCCTTCGGCTGGTCCGCCGGAATCAGCGTGTTCAATTATTGGTTCGATGGGTTGACCGCAGTGGCCGCGATCGTCGCGGCGATGATTCCGCGCGCGCTGCGCGAGACGCAAACCAAGGCAGATCACGCGACTTTCGTCGGCAACATTTTTCGCGGTGTATTTGTTTGGCTCGTACTCGTCGGCGTTGTCGGACTGCCGTATTGGATCGTGCTGATTCCGCTGCACGATCTTCTCCTCAGTAACGATTTGTGGCGCCAACTCGCAGATTCTCCGGTGCTCTGGTTCACCTTTGGCTCCCTCGCAGCGAGTCACTTCTGGAGGGCCTTCCGTATGGGCTACGATACTATGCCTGACAAGGAGCTGAAGCAGAAGGCGCGCTGGGATCTGTATCTTCTGATTCTGCGCGCGATCGCGATGTTCATCATGGCTGCACACGGACTGTACTTTATTTTGGTTCCATTAATGGCGCTGCTATTGACCTATCTCGAGGTCTGGCCTGGCCGCGCGATCGGGGCGGTTTTCGGCGATCCCTCGCGTCTCTGGGAATACGATCCAGGCGGTCCCACATCAAATCCAAACCGGCGATTACCGTAACCTCTCCTGCGGAACATCAAGTTGGCGCGATTCATTGTGACAATTGCTCGCCAGGTTTCGAATGCCTCCGGCGACTCAGTGCTTTCCAAAGCCCTACCAAGCTGATCAAAAACCAAAACGCCTCCACGATAAACGCTGACAAATTGAAGGCGAAGATCAGCGAAACCATTATCAGCAGTGCTCCGGC
Source organism: Candidatus Udaeobacter sp. (assembly GCA_036522635.1). Classification (GTDB taxonomy): domain Bacteria; phylum Verrucomicrobiota; class Verrucomicrobiia; order Chthoniobacterales; family UBA10450; genus Udaeobacter. The sequence goes on from DATDFM010000124.1 coordinate 7,632, forward strand.
TGCGTTGATCAGTGAATATTTCGGCGAGGAGCTTGGCAGCTTCTCCAATTGCAGGAGCAGATACGCCACGATGATCAACAGAACGCCGATGAATCCTGCCAAATCGAATAAGTGAAAGGTCATGATATCGCGGCTACGATTTCGAAGCGGTGTGAATCTCGCGTTCCTGCAGCTCATTACAACCACCGTGACGGCTGGTTCAGCAGCACCTCGCGGGGAGAGCATTGCATGTAATTCGTCACACACCGACGCCGCCTTTCCGACGAGTCTTGAATCGGAGAGCCGCGCGAGACGATTTCATCTTCGACGACCGCGGCATGTCTTGTGGTGTCATCGTTGTGTGCTCATGGAAGAAGCCGATCGGGTTAGACAGGTATTTGCCTGTCACGCGCGGCAAGAGATTATGATTGAAGTGCGCACACCCATATTATGAGCGGCTTCTTCGAGGAGTTGCAGCGACGAAAAGTTTATCGTGTTGCCGCGGCCTACGTTGTCGCCGCTGGATTCCTAATCCAAATGGCGTCGGCGGCTTTCCCGGCATGGGAATTGCCGAACTGGAGTTTGCGGTTCGTAATCGTTCTTTTGTTAATCGGTTTTCCGATCGCAGTGATACTCGCCTGGGCATACGACATCACCCCGCAAGGAATTCAGGGCACTCCAACGCGAGGCATTCATCGACGACGAAATCTCATTTTGCTTATCACCCTGGCTATTATCATCTCTTCTTTCGCTGGATATTTTTTATTGAGGCACGCCGTCAGCGATAAGATCGATAAATCAGTCGCAGTGCTCCCATTTCAAAACTTAAGCAGCGATCCGGATAACGCTTATTTCGCCGATGGGATCCAGGAAGAAGTCCTGACACGCCTCACCAAGATCGGTGATTTGAAAGTGATTTCGCGCACTTCAACGCAGGGCTATCAAAGCGACTCGCGCAATCTTGCCGAAATCGCAAAGCAGCTTGGCGTGGCGAATATCCTTGAGGGTACCGTCCAGAAGGCAGGTCATCAGGTAAGGGTTAACGTTCACCTGGTTAACGTACAAACTGGGTCGCAACTCTGGGCCGAAACATATGATAGAAAGTTGAGCGACATTTTCAGCGTCGAGAGCGACATCGCGAAAGGAATCGCCGAGTCGTTGCAAGCGAAGCTGACTGGCCGTGAGGAGCAAGCGTTAGCCGCCCAACCCACAAACAATCCGCAAGCTTACGACGACTATCTGCGGGGATTAGTCTTTGAAGCGCGTAGCAATTACTCCAGTGACGCTCTTTTCAAAGCGATCGAATTTTACGACCTGGCGGTCCAGCTCGATCCGAATTTTGCCCTTGCCTGGGCGCGACTTTCCGGTGTGCACGCGCTCCTGTATTCTAATCGCCGCGACACAACGGCCGTTCGGCGCGATGCGGCGAAGGAAGCTTTAGAAAATGCACAGAAACTGCAACCGAACTCCGCCGAAACCCTGCTCTTCACGGGCTATTATCAGTATTGGGTATTGCACGATTACACGCTGGCGAAAGCCACATTTGGACGTGTCAGCAAAATGCTGCCAGGCAACAGCGAGGTCTTGTACGCCCTTGGCGCAATCGCGCGAACCGAGGGCCACTGGGATGAAAGTATTGCCTATTGGGAGCGTGGCCTCGCTCTCAATCCGCGGAATACAGCGTTACTGACCGAAGTGGCGTTTACGTATGCCGCGACCCGGCAATTCTCGAAAGCGGAAAACCTCTACGATCGGGCATTGCAAATCATCCCAAACGAAGTGTCTCTTATGGCGTTAAAGGCCACGATCTACCAGGCCGAAGGCAACCTGGAAGGAGCTGCTAAATTGCTCGAGCCGGTAACCGCACAAACGAATTCGGACGTAGCCGTTAGAATTAAGCTCACCCAATTCAGACTTGAGCGAAATTTTGAGAAATTGCGGTTTATAAAAGACCGAGAAGCTCGATTGCAATTTGCTTCGGGAATTGAGAAGGGCAGCAAGCAGGTGGGACTAGCCTTGGCTCAACATGTAGCTGGCGACGCCGCTCTTGCGAAAACCTACGCTGAACAGGCGCGCAACACACTCGACTCGCTCAAGAAGGATCAGCCTGACAACACCTTTGTCGCAGCAGCACTCGCTGTTGCTGACGCCCTGCTCGACGATAAGGACAAGGCCCTCAACGAAGCACAGCTTGCAATCACGCTTTCGCCGAGTAACACAGATCGGCTGTCTGGACCTGGTTTGGAAGAGAACCTGGCGTTAGTTGAAATGATTGTTGGCGAGAATGGTCGCGCGATCGCAACTCTCACTCGCTTGTTACAAACGTCGTATGGTGGCTGGCTCTACAGCCCAACACCAATCACGCCGGCACTCTTAAGACTCGATCCAATGTGGGACTCATTGCGCGTGGATCCAGCTTTTCAAAAGCTGTACGAGAAAAAGCGCCCGTAATTGGCGCATCTCTCCTGTGTTCAGGCCCAGAGTAAGTGGAAACTCGTAGCTCGTGCGCGTGTACGGACACGGCACGAATGATATCGCAATTGGAGTCGCGACGCGATCAATGCTGATCGCGCCAACTCTGGTTAAACCCCCCTGTTTTCCGGTGGCTGGATTGGCGGCGTTGGCGAATTTTGATCCGCAGACGTGGCGCTATTCCCCTCTGCAGCTCTCTTTGCTGCCCATCTGGCTTTCATAGCGGCAGCAAGTTGCGCGCGGCGTTCCGGTGAAAGATTCAGTTTTTTCTTGGATTTCTTAGCACCGCTCGATTTATTTCCGGCTAGCGCAGTCGCGCGGGCAGCCGATTTTCTCGCAGCTTTCAACGCTTTTGCGGTCTCCGTCTGCTGCAGTTTGCGTTTTAGTCTGGCCAGTTTCTCTGAGCCTTCTCTTAGACATTTCTCGAGTTGCTGGATCCTCTTCTTTAACTTCTTAGGCTTCATAATTGTTGTCCTCCTCTCGCCGAATGGCGATTAACGATGAATGTTCGAGTTAATGACAAAATTTTGGCGATGTCACGCCATTCTTTGGCCAGACCTCCTTGTTCTTCCCAAAAGTCTTTGGTCAGCGGCCGGTTTGTATCGGGCGACCGAGAACAACGTCCTTCTTTGTCCAGGTATGCACGGCGCCGCAATGCGAGCAGGTAAACTTTTGCGTCTTCACCGTCGCCGTTTGCCAGCGCTTTTCTTCAATTGTCTTTCCCGTATCTGTAAGTTTTGAGGTCGAAGGGCAGCGGACGAGCAGACTCTTAATATTGAGGCGAGTCTTCGCTTTGGGCCGCCGCGGAGGATCGAAAAAGAACCTGGTCGCCATCTTAGAGTCGATACACAATGCGCGCTCTCGCGGTGTCGTACGGTGACATTTCCATTTTTACCCGATCCCCAATCGTTAGGCGAATAAACCGCTTACGCATTTTGCCGGAGATATGCGCGAGAACCAGATGATCGTTCGCCAGCGCAACCCGAAACATAGTCCCGGGCAGGACTGTCGTAATCCTACCTTCCAGTTCTATAGCTTTTTCTGAATTCATCATGATGTCGAAATGCCGGGTCACTGCGTAGCGCCGACTCGCACGCATCTACCCGGAGTCGATTCCGTATCTACTTGCGAAAGCCGGAGAAGCTCCGCCTTCCATCCTGAGAACGTGGACGTTCGGCGCGGGGACGCGCTTCGTTAACAGTCAACGAGCGGCCGTTAAATTCACGGCCGTTGAGTGCGGTCATGGCCGCGTTGGCTTGAGCACCGTCATTCATTGTGACGAACGCAAATCCACGCGATTTGCCAGTCATCCGATCCATCATCAGATGGACTTCGTTGACGGCGCCATGTTGTTCGAACAGATCCTGAAGATCGTTCTCGGTGGTCTCATAGGAGAGATTACCTACGTACAGTTTCATCGTGTTTTGAACTTGGAAAAACTACCGAGCTACAGAGCCGTTCCCGGGAATCGGGTTTCAAACCACCAATGAGCAACGCTCACCTGACGATCTACCGTGCAGTGAAGTTAAACAGCGTAATCCAATAACCAAGGACTATTGTTCGGATCAGGCGGAACACAAACAATCTTTTGCACCGGACCCGTTGTCGCCCTGCAAATGACCTGGACTTTCGATCCAATCATCAAAGCTAAAATGCATCACAGACAACCAAGACCCTCGCCACAGGGCTGTAATGACGATTCCTATTTCGCTGCCGAAGGCTCAACCAATTTCTGAAACCTTGGGTCTTTGCGCAATGGTTCAAACATTGGGTCCAACCGAAGCAAGGCAGGAGTGAGAGGCGGATTCGCTGCCAGCGGCGCTTCGTACGGAATTGAAAGAAGCTTTTCCAAAGCAGAAATCGACCGGTCGACATCGCCAATGCGAGCTGTCACACGCGCCAGGATTTCCAAAGGCCTGGGACCTGTAAGGGCATCTTTTTCGATTGAAAACTTCTGTATCGCGTGTTGAGCCAGAGTTATCGCGGCAATGTTATCACCGAGACTCACATTGGTAAGAGCGAGATCTCCCATTAACACAAAATTTTCAGGCTGCTCCTTGAGGAAGTGTTCCAACTCGGTGCGAGCCTGAGTCCAGCTATCGCGCGCGGCATCGTGGTCACCAGCAACTTCATGGGCCCAGCCTAACCAAAAGTGAAGTTCACCAGTATAAAAACCAAGTGTTTGATCAGGCCTGGCGAGTATCTCCTTTAGCTGAGTAATCGCCGGCCCCGGGCGCGACTCCAGTATCGCTTGATAAACCTGGGTTTCCAAAGCGTTCACGTACCCCACTCCCAGCCGAAGAGGAGCGAGAAGCGCAGACGCGCGCGAAAGGTCGCCCTGCGCTTGCGCGATTCGCGCCTTTAAAACAATGGTATCGATGTCGTCAGGGCTGATGTTGAGGATCTGCTCAAGCTTCGCCAGCGCTTCCGGAAAACGCCGCAGACAGACGTAGGAACGCGCGTGTTGTGACAGCAGGTTAACATTGCGCGGGTCCACTTTCTCAGCTTGCTGAAAGTAAGCCTCGCTCTTGTCCCAGTTACCTCGCCTCCTTTCAACATAAGCGAGGCCTTGAAGAACCCGGCTGCTTTGGGGCAGAACACGCTGTGCCTGCTCAAGGTATTTCACAGCAGTGTCATAGTCCTTCAGGCAGGCATAGTGATAAAAACCCATGGCTAACAAACCCTCGCCAAGATTTGGCTGCAGCTTCAGGGCAGTCTCAGCCGCCTCGCGTGCTTCTTCGCGGAGAGCGAGCGTTGGTTGAAGACCCTGCGTAAGATAGCCACTCGCGTCTACGTAAGAGAGCAGCGCCCAGCCAAGCGCGAAGTTAGGATCCAATCGCACCGCTTCTTTGACGTATTTCTGCGCACCAAGTGAGTTCTCAGGTGTGAACGCAGTCTTCAACGTATAGGCCAAGCCGCGCAGATAAGAGTCATAAGCCTGAGGATTGCTGGTAGGCTTGGCGGCAATGACTTGTCGTTCGTCACCAGTCAGTTTAGCTCGTAACTGATCGGCTATGGTTTTGGCTACATCACTTTCGACTGAAAAAATATCCGTCAGTTTGCGATCAAACGTATCCGACCAAAGGTGTGAATCAGTAGCCGCCTTAATCAGCTGTACATTGACACGAACGGTGTCCGCGCTTTTCTGCACACTGCCTTCCAAAATATGGGCGACACCAAGTTGCTTTGCGATCTCACGCAAGTTTTTCGGCGTGCTTTGATAATGTTGTGTGGATGTGCGCGAGATCACCTTCAGGTTCGCGATCTTGGACAGACGAGTCAGGATTTCATCCTGTATTCCCTCGACAAAATAAGCGTTCTCTTTGTCGCTGCTCAGATTTTCGAAGGGTAGCACAGCGATCGATCGCTCCTCGGGAGTAAATGGACGTAAACGCTGATACAGCCACGTCCCACATGCGATGGCTACAACGGCGAACACCAAACCCACATTAAGAATGATTGCCTTCTTGCGTCGCCAGCGTGCTTCGGGATTAAACCTGTCGTTGCAGCTATGAACAGCCAGAAGTAACTCGCGTGCCGATTGCGGTCTGTCGTTCGGTTCCGCGGCGAGCATCGATTTCAGCAGTGCGATGACGCGACCGGGAAGATGCCGGCCTTTGAGCTGTTCCAATGGAAGCTGGGTGGTTTGGCGGGCACGAATTTCTTCCATCGTACGGCCGAGGAACGGTGTACGCCCGGTGAGGAGATACCAAAGTGTAACGCCTAACGAATAAATGTCAGAACGAGTATCAACCGGCAATTGCGCGGCGCCTGCGAACTGCTCCGGACTGGCAAATGCTGGCGTACCAATGAAACCCGCGTGTGTTTGCTCGGCGCCGGCGTGCGTCTGAGGGCCCATGACTTTGGCCACTCCATAATCAATCAGTTTTACCCGAAGCGCGCCGGTAGAATCGGATTCGAGCATAACATTCGACGGTTTGATGTCGCGATGCACGACTCCGCACGCTTCTGCAGCCACTAGAGCGCGAGCTGCTTGTTCAACGACATCCAACGCGAGAGCGAGCGGCATCGGTCCATCACTGCGTACACGCGATTCAAGCGTTTTTCCTTCGACCAATTCCATCGCGTAAAAACATTCGCCATCTTGTTCGCCGTAATATGTCACCCGAGCGACGTTTGGATGTCGAATGTTCGCCGCCGCACGCGCTTCGCGCAGAAAACGAGACCGCGCGCCGGGATTTTGCGCGACCTTGCGGTCGATGACCTTGAGAGCAACAACGGCATTCAAAACTGTATCGCGTGCACGGTAAGTGATAGCCATCGCTCCCGCACCGAGCTCAACCGGAAAACCGTCTGCTCCAGTTTCTACTTCAAAATGGGCGTATCTCAGCGGTCCAGGCGTCAGTCTGCTGCGTGCCGCTGGTCTCTCCGGCTGCTCGTCATCTCCAAGGAAAGTAAGACTAACGAGACAACGCAGGCATTCGCCGTTCGGACCTCGTTGTGTCAACGGTCGTCCGCAGGTCGCGCAAGTCTCTTCGGTTTCACTCTGCGCTTTCGTGGTTCCGAAACCAACGCTGATATCGTCCATGCGAAAAGGCCACTCAGGCCATCAGTATTTGATACAGGTGGCGCAGTTCTCCATCGATGTCCGCGGGATCCGAGACCGTACTGCCCACTTCTGCTCTCAAGGAGTCACGGAATCGGTGGCGAAGACGCGAAAGCCAGGTTCGCAGAGTCGCAATTGGTACTTCGAGTCGAGCTGCGGCTTCTTCCTGGCTGGGCGGTTTGGCGCTGCCGCCGGCCACAAACGGCCTTAATTCTTCGAGCCACTCAGCTTTACCTTCGGCTTCGAATTCACTTTGCAAATGCTTCCATGCTCGTGAAACGATATTTGTCGCCCAGACGAGATCGTAGCAGCCGGCATCGCTCAGGTGAACAGTCGCGAGCATGGCCGCCTCGGCTTCCGGCAAATGTTCCTCAATCGACAACACTTGTCGGCCACCGCCTCGCTTGAGCGCTCGCGAGCGATCGTATTCGTTGTACAAAAAATTCTCCAGAGATCCGAGCAGAAATGTGCGCAGGCGACCTTTGTGGCGATCCGCCCGGCTCAACGTGTTTTGCTCGAGCAGTTGAGCGAAGAAACCTTGGACGAGGTCTTGCGAGTCAGCGGAGGAATGACCGCGGTGGCGAAGGAAACTGTAAAGCGGCGGCCAATATGCTTCGCAAAATCCGGAAAGGGCCTGTTGCGACGAGAGCTGTGAATCGGACTCCCCGGCACGAAACACCACGGTCCAGTGCGTCGTTTGAAACGCAGCACCGCCCTCCTGCAGAGTTCCCGGGATTGCCTTCGTGGGAACAGAGCGTCGCCCACCAGGGGTGTTTTTGCGAGAATAAAATCGCGCGACGGCTCTGTAATGCCAGCTGATCGCCTGTTTTCAGAGGAATACAGCCGCCAGGTCTTCTGCTACAGGGTCATTCTCGCCGGGACCATTCCCGTTTAGTAAACGCCAAGAACGTCCGCGCTGTTTAGGGCGACATTGTTCGCCGCGACGTAGGTATTGTGCCGACTACGCGAAGGCGACTGGCCCTGCTCCCGCACAATTGCGCCGAAGCTCATGAGTGCAAACACTACTGCCAGAGCCAATGCCACGATCGCTTCGGTAGAGAACTTCATTTGGGATTATGTGTTTTGCAGTGACGCCTTCAGAAGGAACTCTTTCCAGCCGCCGCCCGAATTGAAAGAAGCCATGCTGAAAGCCAGGAACGGGTCATGTTTCCGATAGGTCGCGCGGAGTAGCGACCGCAGTATGGAGCTTAATAGGTTTTTCATGTTAGATAGATGCAGCCAATTGCTTGCTCTCAGCCACTTCCGGGTTCCGGTAGGTATCGAAAACGCGAGCGACCGATGAGCTGAGCTTTCGGGAAAGGCGACCGGCGCGTCGAATCCAGTAATGAAATGGTCCCAGCGCCGCGTCGGCCAGAAGTTCGGCACGCACCAGTTCGGGGCAGAGATCGAGCAACTTGCAAACATTCATGAATGAATACGGCCAGGTAGAATCGTACGCCGTGATCCAACTATGAGCGTCGAGGTAAACTTCCCGATCGGCGGCTTTCGTAGCTGTTCGGTAACGGCGCAAATCGTATGCTGCCTGCTTCAGGACGCCTACCGCGAGGCCTCTTTCAGGCGTGGGCGGTGCTGGTTCGGCCGCAGGACTAACAAAATGGGCACTCCGAGCATTGCCTGCTTCGGCATTCAAAAACGCGGCGAGTTGCTCGCGCGACATTCGCGACAGTGACTTTTCGGTCACATCTCCGCGCCCGAAACCGTTCGGAAACACCATAAATTGACCGGTGAGTTCAGGTGTTTCAGTAATACTTTTGTCCAATACCAGATTCATCATATCGGATGGTTGATTTGATTCGCTTCATTCATTTCTAAAGATTTTAGGGCCCGACATTTCAAAAAATTTGATTTTTTTTCATTTCGGCCCGGAATCGCAAAAATACGCGCAGCTTATCCGGCAAATTTCGGAACGAGCGGAAGGTTGAGACGGGACGCCCTCGTCCCTACCAAATCGGGCGCCGGGAGGCGCGCCGGCTCGATGGAATTGGATCCGGGAGGGCTGGTGTCGCTACAGCCGGCGCCGTTTTGCCGAAGGTTCTGTTTCAACCTTGTAAACGACCAGACCGCGCGCCTGGTAGTTTGCCAGTGCCTGCGGGTGGTCGCGGTTGCACGTATGCACCCATACACGTGACGGGTGCGGGTCGTTGCTCCACGCCCTTTCGATTGCGCTGGTTAGCAACGCGCCGCCGAGGCCTCGCCCTATCCATTCAGGTAACAATCCGAAATAAGCGATCTCCATTCCGCCTTCCCCGTCCCGACGGAGTTCATAATAACCGGCGAGAGCGTCGTCATAGTAAGCCCCAAACGTCTGCAGCTCGGGCGCTGTCGCATAGTCCTTCCATCGTTCGTCGGTCCATGATCGCTTGTCGACCCAGTCCCACTGTTCACCAACACGAAAATAAAGGTCGCGATTAAATCGCCAATCTCGCTCCCTGTTTTCACGAACCTGAAATTGCGAGTCGGCGCGCCTTGGCCGTAGCTGATCAGCTGATCGCATTTCAAGGTATGTCGTTACAAGGGGCTCCTGCTGCATTGATATCACGGGTATTTCACAGAATTCGAGCTGTCATGTGCAAAACACAATTAGTTCTGGCAAACTGCATATTCCTTTGAGATGGAAGGTCGACCTCTTGAGAAGAGCGCTGCCATGAGAGAATAATTAGACCGAAATTCTCACAATCAGCATGCCTAAAAGGAAATCGCGTCCGCAGAAGCGCCGCCGGCGCTCGATCATAGCATTTGAGATGATTCGGCTTGACCGGACCGCAACGGAACCGCTCCATGAGCAGCTTTATCGCCAAATTCGGGAAGAACTGAAATCGGGCAGATTCAGCGAAGGCTCATCTCGACTTCCCTCTTCGCGCGCTCTGGCGACAGACCGCGGAGTCTCCAGGTCGACTGTGAGACTCGCGCTTTCAAAACTTCATGCCGAAGGTTATCTCCAGTCAAAGCCCGGATCCGGCACATTTGTGGCGAATCTTCTTCCAGAAAGCTTTTTGACTGCGGGCCAATCGAAAAGCTACGAACTGATCCAGCGCCCGGCTCGCATCTCTGATCGCGTAAAAGCAATTCCGGATAAACGCGTTGGAAATCAGTTCGAGCTCGGGGCGACAGGCGCGGGACCAGGCGTTTCGCTGGTGGCCAGCATTCCAGCCGTGGATGAATTTCCAATAGCTGTCTGGGAACGGCTTAGAGCCCAGGTTCTTGCAAAGAAAGGTGTTAACCTGTTGCGTTACTCGTCGAATCGGGGTGACATCGATCTCCGGAAAGCCCTTGCAGCGTACTTGTGCGATTTCAGGGCAGCACGCTGTCATCCGGATCAGATCGTCATCGTGGCGGGCATGCAGCAGGCCATGCTAATCAGCGCAATGGCGGTGCTAAATCCGGGTGAGACTGCATGGATCGAAGATCCTTGTTATCAGCAAACTCGAAGAGTTCTTAGTTTGGCCGGCGTCAAGGTGGTTCCCAAAGCGATCGACGCCCAGGGAATCGTGATTGCGCGATCGCCAAAGGAGCTGCTGCCCAGGATCATTTACGTAACGCCCTCTCATCAATTTCCGCTGGGCATTACGATGAGCTTTCAGCGTAGGACCGATCTGCTCGATTTCGCGCGTGCTCATAACGCATTCATTTTCGAGGATGACTATGACGCCGAGTTCCGCTTCGTCGGGCCACCGCTGCCTTCGTTACAAGGGATCGATAATGCCGGTCGAGTGATTTACGCGGGCACAGTGAGTAAGATTCTGTGTCCTTCTTTGCGTCTGGGATACATCGTTGCCCCGGAACAGCTGGTCGATTCGTTTGTGAAAATCCGAAGTGCGATGGACCAGCACTCATCTCCGATCGAACAAGCAACGCTCGCGCGTTTTGTCACCGAGGGTTTTTTCCTCAGTCACATCAAACGAATGCGAAAGATATACGCGGAGCGGCGAGATTTTTTCATTAAACAATTCAATGAATTGCTTGGTGATCGTTTCACTTTGCAGGTTCCCGAAGCGGGTCTGAACATTGTCGCCTGGTTGAAACGGGAAGAAGAGTTCGAAATCATCAAGCATATCACTTCTGAAATTGGAGTAAGGCCGTCCGCGCTCTCGTTCTTTTGTATCCAAGCGAATCTAAAGCCGGCGTTTGTATTCGGATTTGCCGCCTGGACGCGGACTCAGATTCGGGAGAGCCTCGTTAGGCTCGCATCAGCGCTGAGGAACCACGACAAGAGTTCGAATTACGGGCGCCAGTCACGATAAGCCTCGTGCGCACCCAGGGTCAGACTGGTCCCTGCTTTACTATGCCGGTCGATTTGTTCGGCAAGCCACTGAAACCACTCCCAATTTTTCTGCGAACCGGCTCGCTCGCGTTCGTACTCGGCATAACCGCGCAATTTGCGCCAGGCGACACGCACAGTGCCACCAAGCACTTCGTCGACGACGTTTAGCGGAACCATGCGCGCAAACACCGCGTAACCCAGCGATTCGAGAATGCAGGCTATCGATTGGACTGCTTTAAAGAGACGTGGATCCGCCTCAATCTGTGACGGTGTTGTGCCCTCGGAAATTGCCTGCACCAGGCTCATCGAGTCCATCCATGCCGGCGTCAGGATGGCCTGCATCGCTACGAACGCTGCGCGTTCCTCGCGTTCCTTGCGCGCGCGTCGCATCTCGATCAGGCCGAAAACAACAGCCGTGAGTACCGTGAGAGCCGTTGCTATGTTCGCAATCGTTGAAAGATTCACTGCGGCAATTTGTTCAAACGCCCTGTTTAATGTCACGCAAATTTGGTCTGACGAGTAATCTGGTCAAAACCATATAAAAAAAGCCGCAGGGTTTACGGACCCCTGCGGCTTGTCGTTCCGCGTGCGACTCAATCCACAACGACCACGCGGTCAATCATACGCAAGTCGCCCATGTTAGCGTAATAAACGCGCACGCGAGTGCCAGGTTTGATCGCCGTTTGGACGATCTCCCCTGCCTTGTTCACAACGTGACCACGCCCGTTGAGAACGTAACGGCCCGGATTATTCGAATTGTCGTCCAGAACAACGAGCGTGTTGCGAGGCTGATAACTGGCAGCCGCACCTTCCGCGATCATCGTTCGAATCATCGTTCCGGTTACCTCTATCGGTTCAGTTGTTGTTGTTGCTTGTTTCTTATCCGTCGAATTCGGCTGCGCGAATGCCAGGGGCGCAATCACCAAACAGCCAAGTGTGACAACTATTTTTTTCATGTTCGTCTCCTATTGTTAATACTTGTTCTGCGCAGCAAACTTCTGAGCGGTGAGAGACGTAACAAGAGCCACTTCACGTATTTGCAGCAGCCCACTTTCCGTACGCCAACCCACTTCTAGACGCCTGACGGGAACGTATCCGTGCTGTGTACTAGTAGATGCCCGGAATCAGCCGCCACGTACAAGAGCGGTACGCGGTGTACTGATCTCCAAAATGCAAATGCAGCAGGTTCTCTTCTGCATGGATGCGCGCTAATAGCGGCGGAATTAGCAAGGCCGTGAGAAGTACACCGACTCCTGAACGAAAAGCCAGGCTCCATCCCAGAGAGTTGATAAGCAAGCCAAGATAACTTGGGTGGCGGATAACTCCGTAAATATTGTTAGTTACCAGGCTGTGCTCCGCTTGGATCGCAACTAGTCCGCTGAATCGGTGACCTAGAATAAACACTGGCCAGATCCGCAGCGCGCCACCAACAGCGAATAGTGCCACACCCACCCAGCGAATCGTATCGCCGTCGATAGTCCAGAACTCTTTACGATCGGTGTAGGCGGGCAGATAGGCATTGAAAAATCCAATAAATACGAACACGGCAATGACCCAGCGATTGCCGCGGTCCTCGCGCACGCCTGCATTTACATTTCCGCCGGCAAAAAACGAAAGAATCGAAAGCGCGAACAGGAGAACCACCAACGCTGTTAGTGGTGCATGACAGAAAAAAGGCCTAAACCCACCCCAACCTAGCACGGCAATACTGGCATACGCACCGACGCCGATCACGATAAACCCTGATCTGAGACCCGACCGCATCAGCATTTAGTATTCTGCAGCGTGCAAACCATACAACTGCGTGTGACTCTCATCGATTCGAAACTGCCGATGATCTGCCGCTTGCTTTCTCTTTTCCCTCGCCAGACGATAAGCGAAGGATTCCAGATCCGATACCTGTTATGAAACTTCCACCCGGTACTGGCACGCTGTTCTATGCTTTGGGACAATCGGCAGAGCCGAAAGTGGTGGGTGCAATTGAAAGGCTGGTCGTGGGCGGGACAGATCGCGAGCTTTGTCGAATCAATGCTCTCGCTTTCGCCGCCAGGCACGAGCTCGATGAGGACGACGTCATAGCGGCTTTCCTGCACGGCGCGCGACTCGGCATTTTCGATATGTCCTGGAACATTCTTTGTCCCGCTTGCGGTGGCGTCCTCGATTCAGGAGCGACGCTGAAAACCGTAAAGCAGGCCGAATACAGATGTGTCCTGTGCGCTGCCGGATGCGAACCGACGCTCGACGACATCGTCGAAGTTACGTTCACAATCAGTCCGCGGGTGCGAAAAATCGCGGCGCATGATCCGGAAACGCTCTCATGGCCGGAATACTACAGGCAGATCTTTTGGAGTTCGTGCGTCGATTTGCCGGATGACGAGACGTTCGAAAAATGGGTCAAAGAAACGACTTTGAGTGCTCGCGAACTTGCGGCCGGCGAGAAGGTGGTGCTTCAGCTCCAATTACCTGAAGGAGTTGTCGACGTGTTCGATCCGGTCGTTAACATGTCCCAGTCGATCGAGGTGAAAGGCGAGCCTGCGCGCAAAAGCCAATCGCTCTCCTTCATCATGACCAGGGATCACGCCCCGGCTCGGGATGTTCGGATGCGTCCCGGTCCGCTGCAACTGACGTTGGAAAACCGAACAAACGTGCGCACGTTGCCTGCTGTTTGGATTGTCAGCGACAAGATTCACGATTTCGTCCAAAAACGTCGGCCGTTCTTGACTGCGAAACGTCTTCTAACCAATCAGACATTTCGCGATATTTATCGGACGGACGCGCTGGACGTGGATCAAAGGCTGAAGATTACCAGTCTTACCTTTCTCTTTACCGATCTCAAAGGTTCGACTGAACTCTACGAACGAGTGGGAGATCTGGCTGCCTATGATTTGGTGCGCGCTCATTTCCGGATCTTGAATGAAATTGTGGCGGCCGAAAGAGGCGCTGTGGTAAAGACAATCGGCGACGCCGTTATGGCAACATTCCCGACGCCGGACCGAGCAATGGCCGCTGCCCTAAAGATGCGCGAAGCATTGCAGAACCTGAAAGATGAGTTGCTGCTTAAGATTGGGATTCATGAAGGGCCTTGTCTGGCCGTTTCGTTGAATGATCGGCAGGACTACTTCGGAAGGACTGTAAACATCGCCGCTCGTGTACAAGGGCTGGCGACGTCGCGCTCTATTTTTGCGACGAGCCCAGTTGTGACTGACAGGCAAGCGTCAAAGCTGTTGCAATCCAATGGGATCGCCGCGACCCCGGAGAAACGCTCGCTGCGTGGTATTGCCAACCAGATCGAGATTTTCGAAATACCCTGAGAGTAGCCTCAAGCGCATTTGGGGGCTCGCCGAAGCAGCAATCTACCCTCGTTACCGACGCTTACGAAAGCGCCGGTAATGAAGAGAGGGCGAAATGTTGATCACGATGGAGAAGTGCTGCGAAAGCACCTCGACTTCGCGACGCGTAAATCTTAACTGACGCGAGGCAAGAACTCTTCGCGGACTATCTTGCCGTCCTTCACGGTGTAAACGCCAACTTCGGACATTTTGTGGCGCTGTTTGGTTTTCTTGTCCGAAACGTCGGCGTCGTACTGCACGACAAAACGATCGTGTGCGACGAAAGGTCCCTGCACGTCGAAGCTGTGCACATCCATGCTATTGACCCACCAATCGACCTTGCCGCGAACGCCATCCTTGCCGCGAGTTTCCGGCGAACCGCCCATGCCGGATGCTTCCATGCTGACAACGTTATCGTCGTAAAGATCGAGCGCGTCGTACCACGCCTGTTTTCGAGTTAGCTCCACGACTTTCTTTGCAACTTCTTCGGTGTTCATTGTTCCTCCATTGTTTATTGAGAACCATTTACTTGCTGAAAAATTGTTCAAGTCGATCGAGTAAACTATTCCAGCCATCGTTGTGGCG
>DATDFM010000125.1:0-10424 GCA_036522635.1 Candidatus Udaeobacter sp.
ATCGCAATCGTCGCAATGATTCCCGGTATCGGTTGTCCCTGGTATCACAGTGTTCGTGCCACTGGTGATAATGTACTGAGACGCGCACGTTGGGGTTGGGATTGGTGTTGGTGTAGGGGATGCCGTTGCATTCGGCAGCAGACCCAAGAGAGACAACACGCCCAAGCCTAAAAACAGGCTCCTCCCAAACCTCGTGGCCCATTTCACAACAGCGGCTTCCCTGACGTCCTCGCGGTCTGCCGCCGTCGGTGATATTACGTCATGCGAAAACTGTCAATCGCTTTCTTTGTGCCTAACTATCTGGCTTTTCCGAGCCGTCCACGTCCGTTAAGGCCGTGGACGGTAGTATAACGCCCGACGTGCGCCAAACTTTGCGTTCTGATTGCCTGCTTACGCTGCAGCTCGTTTTCGGGCGATCGCGTCCAGAATTCGTTTGCGCAAGCGAAGAGATTTCGGCGTCGCTTCCACGTATTCGTCGAGTTCGATGTATTCGATCGCTCGCTCCAACGTCATTCGCAGCGGCGCTTCAAGTTGTATTCCCTTGCCCTCACCCTGACTGCGCATGTTAGTAAGGTGTTTTTGCTTGCATGGGTTGACCGGCAAATCTTCAGGACGGGCGTTTTCGCCTACAACCATCCCTTCGTAAATATCCTCCTGCGGCCCGATGAAAAGCCGGCCGCGCTCCTGGATGTTATTCAGTGCATAAGCCGTACTGACGCCGGGTTCCATCGAGACCATTACGCCGCGTCCACGTCCGCCTATCTCACCTTTGAACGGCGCGTATTCGCGAAAAAGATGACTCATGAATCCCTCACCGCGAGTTGCGTTGACCAAGTCAGTCTCGAACCCGATCAAGCCGCGCGTCGGAATGATTGCTTCGATCGATACGCGCGAGGCGTGATGATTTATCGCCACAACTTCACCTTTGCGATTGGCAATAGACTGTAGAATTTGGCCGAGATTTTCATCAGGCAGATCTACATACAAATTTTCGAGCGGCTCGAGCACCTCACCACTCTCATCCCGATGAAGGATGACTTCAGGCCGAGACACCATTAGTTCATAGCCTTCGCGTCGCATCTGCTCCACCAGGATGGCAATTTGCATTTCTCCTCGCGCACTGATCTCGAATGCGCCCGCCGTTTCAGTGTCGCGTACTTGAAGCGAAACATTGCCTCGCGTTTCACGAACCAGGCGTTCGCGAATATGCCGCGCAGTCACGAATTTTCCGTCGCGCCCCGCAAACGGCGAATCGTTGACGAGAATTTGCATGCGAATCGTCGGCGGATCGATATCGACGAACTGAAGTGGCGCGCGCTCTTCGCTGTCGGTTAGTGTTTCGCCGATGTAAACATCTTCAAAACCCGCTATGCCAACGATGTCACCGGCTTCCGCCTGCTTTATCTGAACCTGCTCTAGCCCTTCGTAAGTGAAAAGCGCAGTGACTGTAGCTTGTTCGGCGTTGCCATTCCGGTGAATACAAACAATCGAATCACCCACGGCAACGCGTCCGCTCACGATGCGTCCTAGCGCGATTCGCCCAAGATAATCGCTGTAGTCAAGATTCGATACGAGCATTTGAAAAAACGGCTCTGTGGAGATCTTTGGCGGCGGAACATCCTTCAAAATCACCTCAAAAAGGGCCGTCATATCCTGCTTCTGGTCGTGCAGGTCGCGGACCGCAAATCCATTTTTGGCACTCGCGTAGACGATCGGAAAATCGAGCTGCTCATCGGTTGCTTTCAGTTCGACAAAAAGGTCGAACACCATATCGACGACTTGATGCGGTCGCGCGTTTTCTCTGTCGATCTTGTTGATGACAACGATCGGCTTGAGTTTGTTTTCGAGTGCCTTGCGCAGGACGAAACGTGTTTGCGCCTGTGGCCCATCGTGAGCGTCTACGACGAGCAACACGCCATCCACCATTTTCATGATCCGCTCAACTTCGCCGCCGAAGTCGGCGTGGCCTGGCGTATCGACAATGTTGATCCGATAATCTTTCCAGTGAAAAGCGGCGTTTTTCGCGCGAATGGTGATTCCTTTTTCGCGCTCGAGGTCCATTGAATCCATTACCCGCTCTTCGATATGCTGGTTGGACCGGAACGTCCCCGATTGGCGCAGTAATTGATCCACGAGCGTGGTCTTGCCGTGATCGACGTGCGCAATAATTGCGATATTACGAATCTTAGTCATTGACGGGGATGTTTTCGCGAGTGCGAAAGCCGAGAACACTACTGAATAGAGGAGCTAAGTCAAACGTGATCCACGATTTGTTACGCGTATTTCATCCTTTCGTTGCGAATTATATCTGTAGTCGAACCATTACGAACTCCCATGAGCACCCCGAATTCAGATCAGCGAAACGAAGAGACATCACGGTCTTCAGAAAACATCGAAATTCCCCCAATTCCGAAAACCACTGCTGGTGCCGTTGCAGGAGCCGCAGTAGGCAGTATCGCAGGGCCAATCGGCGCGGTTATAGGCGGAGTAGCTGGGGCTGTTGCGGGAAGAGCTAGCAGAAATCCACGCGTGAGGGAGGCGAGCGCGAGAACTCTCCGAAGAGTCGCCACTAGGGCGAAAAGCGCCGCAGGAACCGCGAAGCGGCAACTGACTAAAAGGTCCCGGAGCCGGTCGCGCAAAAAAGCCACCGCTCCCCGGAGTGCCGTGAAGCGACGACCTTCGAGTCGATCGAAGGCCACAAAATCAGGCAGCAACACGCGTGCGAAGCGAGCGTCTTCCTCGTCGCGGACTTCTAAAAAGCGCGGAAGCAGCCGGAAAAAACGACACTAGTTTTGGCATACACCGTCGATTCCCGCCTTCCGTCACATCGACCGAAAAACTATGCGCGCAGTTCGCGCACGATTTCTATTTAAGCCACCAGAGACGTGGAGAACACCCGCTCCATCACGCAAAGACCTATTGAGATCTATGTCTCATCTCCCTGGAGCAAGAGAGGTGAATCAACGGTACCAATTAGCCGGGACCGACGATGGGCATTTCTGAGAAGCCTGATTAAGAAAGTCATTGATGAATGCCACTCGCGCATCCGCGCCTCACCTGGAAAAAACAAGCTGGACATCCGGCTTCATCGATTGCGCGGACGACAAGGCATGAACCTCCTTTCAACATTACGCGATCGGATCGAACGCGCAGATGCTCTGGTAATAGATCTGGCTGGTCACAATCCCAATGTTCTGATTGAAGTTGGAATGGCTGTTGCGATGTACAAAGCAGAATCAGGCGCTCTTATCATCCTTAAGCCAAAGAACGAACCATGGCCCAGTAATCTTCAGGGAATAGTTTATTGCAACTACAACAAATCGCTCCGACAAGGATTAGAAGATCAAGCCGGATTTCGTGCTGCGCTGCGGACACGCATTCTGAAGGTCGCAAAAGACAGGCAAATGCTCAGTTCTCAGGCGGACGATGGTTAGCATCGAATGTTCTGATAATTCGAACTGCGTGCGTTTGAGTTCTATTACTCCAACACAATGTCGACCGATATGTCAGGTGATAAGCCAGAGATTAGCTAGAAGCCAGATGCGGGCTTGCTTTCCGAAGGAATTCTTAGTTCGATTCGGATGTGACCCCCGCTGAGGACGATGTGACGTCGCTGAGCGCGATTGGCGGAGATGCTTATCACGGTCCGGCGGCATTTAATACCACGCATTGGAGTGTGGTGCTGGAAGCACAAGGCGAATCGCCTGCGGCGCAAGAGGCACTGGAAAAACTTTGCCGCGTTTATTGGCGACCCATTTACAGCTTTGTGCGGCGACAGGGGGCTCGTCCCGAAGAAGCGCAGGATCTTACCCAGGGCTTTTTCGCACTTTTGTTGGAACGCCGCGATCTGCGCACCGTACGCAAGGAAAAGGGACGATTGCGTTCCTACCTGCTCTCCGCGGTGAAGCACTTTCTGACCGACGAACACCGTCGCGCAATGGCAATCAAGCGTGGAAAAGGCGAGCGGCTCATTCCATTGGAAGAATTGCGTACTGAGGAACGGAGCAACTTGGAACCGACAGACCGCCTTACTGCCGATCGGATTTTTGAGCGCCGTTGGGCTTCGACATTACTGGATCGCGTGCTTAGCCAGTTAGAAGAAAAATATCGCGCGCGAGGCAACGCTGCGTTGTTTGATTTCTTCAATCAATTGCTGGCAGACGAGCCGGGCGCGCCATCACAGGCGGACATCGCGACGCAACTTGGCATGACGGAAAACGCCGTTTCGCAGGCTTATCATCGATTTCGGCAAAGCTATCAATCGTTATTGCGAGAGGAAATTGCTCATACCGTTGCGACGCCGGGCGATATCGAAAACGAGTTACGCTATTTGATTGCTGTGATTCGCGCATAAGGCCGGCCAGAATTTAACGCAGTACAAAATGGAGACCCACGTCGACTCCCGGGCAATGATCAGAGTAATCAGAGTTTGCCGCAAATGCGGGGCGAAAATCTTTTCTGACGCGCCAAAAGGACTTTGCACCGCGTGCGTACTCGAAGCGGCGGTGGAAATAGAACCGGACGCGATAGCCGGGCTCGGTCACTCCGGCCAAATGGAGAAGCTTTCAAGTGATGATGCGGATCCCGTGCGCGATATCAAAAAATCAGAGCGCGCCGCAACCATGTTAGGAGAGCTAGGAGATTATGAGTTGCTGGAAGAAATCGGACGCGGCGGTCAGGGCGTCGTGTTTCGCGCGCGGCAGAAAAGTCTCAATCGCACAGTCGCATTAAAAGTAATTAGCCTGGGTCAGTGGGCGAGCAAGGCGCACCTGAGACGTTTCCGTTTGGAGGCAGAAGCGGCAGCCAAGTTAGAGCATCCCGGTATCGTTCCGATCCACGAAGTCGGCGAACGCGATGGTTCGTGCTACTTCAGCATGAAATTTGTCGAAGGCGGACAACTCGACGAAGTGGCCAGGCGCGAACCGATGCCGATCCGGCGTGCGGTGGAATTAATCGCCAAGGTGGCGCGCACTGTTCATTACGCACATGAACATGGCATCCTGCATCGCGACATCAAACCGGGAAATATTTTACTCGATGCAAAAGGCGAACCACATCTTACCGATTTTGGTCTCGCGCGATTAGTCGAATCTGAGAGCAGTGTCACGAACACGGTGGACGTGTTAGGCACGCCCAGTTACATGGCGCCGGAGCAAGCAGTAGGAAACAGCGCAGCTATAAGCAGTGTCACGGATGTCTATGGGATCGGCGCCGTCCTCTATCAATTGCTCACTGGTCATCCGCCTTTTGCCGGTGGTGCAACATACGAGACGATCAAGTTACTACTGGATTCTGATCCAAGGCAGCCGCGTCTCCTAAATCCAAAAATAGACCGCGACCTCTCAACGATCTGCCTTAAGTGTCTCGAAAAAGATCCAAAGCGTCGTTACTCTTCCGCTCTTGCGCTGGCTGAGGATTTGGAACATTGGCTCAAGCACGAGCCAATCTTGGCTCGGCACACGGGGTTTCCCGCGCGCGGCGCGAAATGGGTGCGACGCAATCCAAGCATCTCAGTCCTGACGGTGATGTTGCTCGCCCTGGCAACGCCATTAGGAGTGATTATTTGGAAAAGCGAATTTATTCGACAACCGGTAGCGACAGGAATCGCCGTTCTTCCGTTCGAAAATCTGGGCGAACAGAAAGAGAACGCGCCGTTTGTCGATGGGTTGCAGGACGACATTCTTACCAAGCTGGCCAAAATAAGCGGCCTGAAAGTCATCAGCCGTACCAGCGTCATGGATTACCGTGGCAAACGAAATCTCCGTCAGATCGGAACCGATCTGCGGGTATCGCATGTTTTGGAAGGAAGCGTCCGCAGAGCCGGCACGCATCTTCGTCTGAATGCGCAGCTGATTGACACGCGCACTGACACGCACGTCTGGGCTGAGGAATACGACCGCGATTTAAAGGACCTGTTTGCCATTCAAAGTGAGATTGCGCAAAAAGTTGCCCAGCAGCTTCACGCCAAGCTGTCAGCCAGTGAGAAAGCCTCTGTTGCAGAAAGACCAACTCAGGACCTGGTCGCCTATGATTTTTACGTCCGCGCTATCTCCAAGATTGATAACGCCCGAGTGCCTTTCACAGTCGATCTTCCAGAGAGGGCCCTTTCCGAGGCAGTCGACTTGCTGAACAAGGCAGTTGCTCGTGATCCTAACTTCTTTCTCGCCTACTGCCAGCTAGCGTTTGCGCACGACTTGATTGGCGAGAGCCCCGCCCGCTTGGCATTGGCAAAGTCGGCCATAGATTCTGCATTTCGGTTGAGGCCCGATTCGGGAGAAGCACACCTGGCGCTAGGATGGCATCTCTACTGGGGATATACCGATTACAGCCGTGCCCGCGCCGAACTTGCTCTTGCTCAACAGAGTTTACCCAACAACCCGCAAGTTTATGAGTTAGCTGGTTCGATGGACCGGAGTCAGCGTCGCTGGGTTGATGCGATACACAATCTCGAGCGTGCATGTGACCTCGATCCTCGAAATTTCCCTTACCTCGGTAACCTCGGATCGACGTATTTGTGGGTCCACGACTATGACCAGCACGCCAGAATTATGGATCGTATCGTTGCGGTTTATCCAGAGCGCAGGTCAGGCCGGATTTTTCGCGCTTCAGTCGAGGTATACCGGCGAGCGGACACAGGGCCCTGGCGTGCTGAAATTGAAAAGATCCTAACTAACGAACCTGGGTCAGAGAAAGATCCTTATGTGGGGGGCCAGCTCTACACTCTCGCTTTGTACGATCGCGACTATGACGCGGCTGGCCGCGCGGCGGTAGCGCTTTCCCCGAAGAATTCGCTCGAATGGAGCTTCCCGCAGCTTGGCCGCGACTTTTGGGTAGGTGTAGCCGCTCGCTTGAAAGGAGACGAAACTTCTGCACGCGCAGCGTTCATGAGGGCACGCGCACAACAGGAGGAAGAGATCCGCGCTCACCCTGATAACGCAACTCTACTCTCTGAGCTCGGACTGATCGATGCAGGCTTGGGAAGAAAACAAGAGTCGCTGAACGAAGGCCGCCGCGCGATAGAACTGGCGGCCAGCGTCAAAGACTCATTCACTGAGCCGTACGTGAAGATGTGCTTTGCCATAATTTGTGGCTGGATAGGCGAACGTGAATTGGCGCTTGAGCAACTTGAAGCTTTCACCAAAGCTCCGGGCTATCACACCTATGGCAACTTTCGCTTGAGTCCGATGTGGGATCCATTGCGCAACGATCCGCGCTTCGAAAAGATCCTCGCCTCGTTAGCGCCCAAAGAAACGGTTTCCAAATAACACCTAATTCTCGACTAGCAATCAAGGGTACAGTGATCTTACCCCCAGTCACTCGATCGGCTCTCGCCGCTGCTGTCGGCGCTAGCCTGTTGATCACTCCCAAGCTTTGCGCTCAGGTGCAGGTCACAACGGGCGCAACGGCAGAAGTCGAGCGTGTGATTGTCACTGGCTCGAACATTCCCGCTGCCGAAGAGACCGGTCCTAATCCTGTTGATACGTATCGTCCGGCCGACATTGAAAAGCTGGGCATCCTCAATGCAACGGACCTAACAACTTTTCTGCCACAGCAGTCGGGCGCAACCACGAACATGAACATCGCCAATGGCGGAGATGGTACCGTTCAATTCAATCTGCGTGGCTTGTTGGCCAAGGAAACCCTGGTGCTGGTTGACGGAAAACGTGTCGCTCTTGGCTCGTTAAACGCCGTCGGCTTCAGCGGAGGTGTGGACATTAATCTGATTCCGTTTCCGATGATCGATCACATCGACATTCTGAAGGATGGGGCCTCAGCAGTATATGGCTCTGATGCCATCGCCGGCGTGGTGAACTTCTTTTTGGTCCACAAGTTCCGTGGACTGGAGATCGGCGGTAGTTATGGAAACACAAACCTGGGAGCATCAAACGACATGGGCGAGTGGGAGGCATGGATTAAAGCCGGCACCGGAGATGATAAGACCGAGATTGTGGTCATTGCGGATTTCTGGGAACGTACCGGCGGCATCTTCAGCAGTGACCGGGATCTGTCGGCTAATGCTTTTTACATTCCTTGGGGAGGAGGGGATTTTCGCAGCCCTACACCCGGCGGCATTTTCGTTCTGCCTTCGGAATTCCCTTTCCGCAGGCAACTACCCAGGATCTTTTTCGGCCTTGGTGGTACACCGCTACCCGGCGTGAACACGCCCCTTCCGCACTCGGCGCCAAATGTGGGAACTTCGCCATTTTATAAGAAACTTTTTATTCCGGGCTTCGGCGGTACACCGGGGGTGCCGGGCTTCATTAATCCGAATGCCTATCCAGGCGCGCCCGGTATCGTCGGCCCGAATGCATTCCAACACTTCCCACAGTTCGGCACTGGTTATAAGGGCGGCGGCGACTACTTCTTCTATAACTTCGCGGCTGTAACTCCAGCTCTGCCGCCGGCGGATCGCCAAGCTCTCTACGGTTCGTTCACTCGCGATGTCTGCGACAAATATCTGACGGTATTTACCGACTTTAAATATGTCCGTTCATTCTACGATTCGTCGCTGGCATCTGTCCCGCTGGTACCTGATCCATTCAAGAGACCAGGAACAAACATAGGTTTTAGTCGAATCCTCATTAGCGTGCCACTCCAGAATCCGTTTAATCCATTCACGGTTGCCGATGCTACTATTCCAAATTTCTTTCCCGATGGAAGCGGTCTACCCGTAACTACCGGAGTTTCATTTCGTGGCATTAACGACACCGGTCCGAGACACGAAAAGTTCACGTATTGGGATACGCTGTTTGACGTTGGGGTACGTGGTGAAATGGGAGAGTTTGGCGATTATTTCAAGACCTGGAACTGGGAGATTGCTTTTCGTTATTCCCGAAACGAGGGGCAGGACTTGTCCGTGGGCGAAGTCAGTCAGCCTGGATTGCGGGAAGCCCTTTTGGACACGAATCCAGCTACGGCGTTTGATCCATTCCTGAATTTCAACGGCCACAACACGGCGGCCGCCAGAACCAGAGTTTATGTTACCTTGCATAACTCGGGCGAATACGAGTTACCTATTGGTTATGCCACCGTCAACGGCGACTTGTTCCATCTTCCTGCCGGACCAGTTTCATTCGCATTCGGCGGTGAATATGACGCGCCGAAATGGACCCGCGATCGTGACTCGCTGAATACCACGTTTCAATCGATTGGCTCGACCGACGGCGGAAGCGCGAGAGTGAACCGCGATGTGTGGGCAATCTACCAGGAAGTGCGGGTTCCCTTTACCAGTCCGACGTGGAACTTTCCCGGATTCTACAGCTTCGAGGTTGACTTTGCGGAGCGCGAAGAGTGGTATAGCCAGAACACCTCCGCAGTTCTGCCTTCTGGAGCGTTCCCTTTTCAGCCGGCGGCGCATAGCCAGTATAACGCACAGAAGCCAAAGGTCTCAGTGCGCTGGCAACCGCTTGATCCGAAGTATATCGGCGCCCTGACTTTACGTGGGAGCTATACTGAAGGCTTTCATGCTCCGGCTCTGTCGGAGATTTCACCCGCTTCCACACAGCAGTTCGGAGCCTTTCCCGATCCAAGTTCAAGGCTACCCCTTTCTGCCGAGATACGCGTTGTAGGAAATCCCAACTTACAGCCGGAGGTAGCTTATGAATGGTCATATGGGGCTGTTTATAGTCCGAAATGGCTTAAAGGCCTCACCCTAAGCGCGGATTGGTGGCATATCGATATGCGCTCGATAGCATCTTTGCTCGGCACACAATTCATCGTTGAGAATAATATCCCCGGTTTGGTTATCCGCGGGCCTCCTACGGTTCCTGGTAAACCGGGACCGATCTTGCTCGTTATCGATCCTAACGAAAATCTTGCCGGCGCGATATTTGAAGGTCTCGACTACGAGGCTATCTATATTTTGGACTCTTCGATTTTTGGTCACGGTGATTTCGGTCGACTTACGGCAACGGTCAACGGCACATGGTTATCCCGGGCTGAGCTTCAGATCGCGCCTGAAACGAAACGGTTTGGGGTCGCGGGCGAGGTGATACCCCCGGGGTTTACGCTCACCGGCTCGCTACCATGGAGCCGCGCAAATTTCAGTCTGTTCTATGACGGCCCAACCGACACGTGGATGCATGGTTTGGATGTTGGCGCCGTGGTCCACTACACCGGCCAATATGAAGATGACAATGTCAGTGTTACAAGTGCATTCGGGATATTCGCGCCTCCTAAGCCACAAACGCCGCGGAGTGGTCCTTTGCCTTGGCGCGCGCGGAAAGTACGCGAGTGGATTACGCTCGATCTCATCGGATCCTACACGTTTGACTTGCCACCGCCATCAGCGGCTCAAGTGCCGGGATTAGCAAAGGATGGCGGCAAGAACGTCAAGATGAAGGATGACAAGGCGAAAAGTGTTATCCCTGTCTCAACAGCCGAATACAATCCTTGTGGATGGCGCGCGTGGTTGAATAACACCA
>DATDFM010000126.1:0-8634 GCA_036522635.1 Candidatus Udaeobacter sp.
ATTTCCATCGCGGAGAAGGAAATGCCCGGGCTAATGGCAATCCGCGAGAAATACGCGCCGGAGAAACCGCTGGCCGGTGTCCGCATCACCGGATCTTTGCATATGACGATTCAGACGGCGGTGTTGATCGAAACACTTACCGATCTCGGAGCAAGCGTCCGCTGGGCAAGCTGCAATATTTTTTCCACGCAAGATCATGCTGCCGCGGCTATCGCCAAACGCGGCATCGCCGTGTTCGCCTGGAAAGGCGAATCGCTTGAGGATTACTGGAAGTGCACCTATCGCGCGATCTCGCATCCCGAAGGCAAAGGCCCGCAGCTCATCGTCGACGATGGCGGCGATGCAACCCTGCTCATTCATAAAGGCTACGAACTGGAAGAAGGCAGCGATTGGGTAAAGACGAAATCGGCCAACAAGGAAGAGCAAGTCATCAAGGATCTGCTGCTGGAAATTCAGCGGGAGAATCCTTATCGCTGGCACGAGATCATGAAGGACTGGCGCGGGGTGTCTGAGGAAACCACCACAGGGGTCCATCGCCTTTACAAAATGCACGAGGAAGGACGGCTGCTCGTTCCCGCGATCAACGTCAACGATTCAGTCACCAAATCGAAGTTCGACAATCTCTACGGCTGCCGGCATTCGCTGGTCGATGGATTGAACCGGGCACTCGACGTTATGATTTCAGGCAAGGTCGCCGTCATTTGCGGCTACGGCGACGTCGGCAAAGGGTGCGCGCAATCGTTACGTGGTCAGGGCGCGCGGGTCGTCATTACCGAGGTCGATCCCATCAATGCGTTACAAGCGGCGATGGAAGGCTACGAAATCACGACGATCGAAGAGACGCTGGGCCGCGGCGACATCTATATCACTGCGAGTGGTAACATCGACGTGATCACGCTCGAGCATATGCAGCGGATGAAAGATCAGGCCATCGTCGCGAACATTGGCCATTTCGATAATGAGATTCAGGTCGATGCCCTGAACGAGTCTAAGGGCGTGAAAAAAACCAATATCAAGCCGCAGGTGGACAAGTACACGTTCCCGGATGGCCACGAAATTTTCCTCCTCGCCGAAGGACGTCTGGTGAATCTCGGTTGCGCCACCGGTCATCCAAGCTTCGTCATGTCGAATTCATTTTCCAATCAGGTCCTCGCACAATTGGATCTCTGGAAAAATCGCGATACCTACAAAGTCGGCGTTTACGTTTTGCCGAAAAAACTCGACGAAGAAGTCGCGCGTCTGCATTTGGGCAAAATCGGCGCCAAACTTACGAAGCTCTCGAAAAAACAAGCGGACTATCTCGGTGTCTCTGTCGACGGTCCGTACAAGTCAGAGCATTACCGTTATTAATTAGTCGGCGTATGAATGGAGACGGCTCGCCTACGAGCCGTGCGCGACGAGGTCGTCGCGACTCCAACAACGCGACGTGCCTAAGTTTGCCAGGGTTGATTCGGCGCGATGATTGAGTCGGTCACGTGCAACCGGGTCACTCTTAGCTCGCCAATTTCCAACCGCTTGATCTTGGCGCGGCCAATGACCAACCGGCCAATCGCTATGAACCCGATCGCGACCGCGCTCAGCGCGACAGCACCTACTGCGATTGCGCCCAGTGATTGCGCGCCGATGGCCAGTGCGCGAATTGCAACGGGGCCGAAGCTTCCGCGTAATTCCTCGATTTCATCTGGTTTCATCTCATTACCTCCGCGCTTGTGACTTCAACGTAGCTGCAGTTCGATTGTGCGCCATGACGCCATTTGCCGGAGACATGGATTCGCTGGTTATTCTTTGCCGCCTCAGTGAGTGTCCTTGTTTCGTGTTTCGGCGCACCGAGCCAAACCGTCGACCCAGCGCTTCGAAAATTAAACATGATTTGCGGCGTGCACGGCTCCCCGGGAAACAGTGTTACCAAGCCGACTTGATCAAACCGCAACCCCGTTGGCACTGCCCTCGCCTGTGCCGGAGGCTTCTTTATCTGAGCGCAACCAGCCATTCCGGCCAGGGCGGCGGCAATCAACAATGCTAATGAAAGCTTTCTCACAGTAAAAAATCCAGTGCGGTTCCCGAGTGTCTCGATGATCAGAGTTCGCGTTCCTCTGCATGAACACGGTGTAAGAGACGATGAACAAATGGTGCAAGCAAAACGGACACGATGCCTATAAAAGCGAGCCCGGAAAACAGCGCATAACAGGATGCGAAAATTTTCGCCCCATTCGTCCGCAACGGATCGACTGGCCCCATTCCTCCAAGGATCATCGAGGCATTTAACAGCGAATCGACCCAGTTCAAGCCGGCAATGTAATGATAACCGAGAATGCCGCCTCCAAGTCCAAAAACCAAAACTCCAAACCCTGCCAGCCAGTGCCGCACAACCCGCTTAAAAAATTTAGCGGTGCTAAGAAGAGGCTGTGTTCGATGCTCGTACATTTGTGTAGCGGCCTATGCTACCATTTAACGCGTGCCGTCGAGGACAGCGATCTTGCGCGCGAGATGAGCCGAGAAGTATCCCCTACAGCGCTTCTGCAAATCCACCTGTTGCCAGTCTTTGCCGGTGAGAATTTTCCGGCAACCAGGCACGCCGCAGTCGCATTCCACCGAATAATCATCGTCATCCGTCATGGCCCAATCGTGCGTAAGTTCTTCGCCGGCGCGAATGTCGCGCATGGCCACGAATGTTATCTCCCCTCGTATGCCGAGATTCGGATCGCATGAATGGTTCGAATACAACATCGACAACTCACGTTCTTCTCTTGTTACCGGGGTGATCAACAAATCGTCATTGATCTGAATTTCAACGGAGCCGAGCAGTGGGCTGATTTCTTCGCGCAGTGTTTTTCGATCGATGATGTGTCCACCTTTCACTGCGACGATTTCGTCTTTGCCAATAACGGCTACTGCAAACAGCCCGCGCCCGTGGATTTTACTCTCGCGCCCCTCCGTTTTCGGCGAGAAATAGGACAGCGGAAGCATCTTGCAAGTTAGCTAAGGTGGAACGCGTTGTCCTCAACGCGTTGGCATGCGGCTCGGCCGCCTGATACTTGCGTCTTTGCCATCCTCTTCGGAGAAGCCGATCCACCCGGGATGCTCTCGCGCACCCGCGCTCGCTGCAGCGACCGCATTCCGAGCATGTCCGGCGGTTGACACAACCGCCCCTACGACGTTGCGTTCATGCTCCACTGTCATGAAATCACGCCCTGCCGCGGTCATTTTTATTCTTGTCACGGTGACTCTCGACATCCTGGCGATGGGTTTGATTATCCCTGTACTGCCCAAGCTAATTCTCGATTTTCTTGGGGGCGAGATGACCGACGCAGCGAAATGGAGCGCCCGGTTCGCAGTCGTCTTCGCGCTCATGCAATTTTTCTTTTCACCCTTGCTGGGCGTCTTGTCGGATCGATTCGGAAGACGCCCAATCATTCTGCTCTCAAACCTTGGTCTGGGATTGGATTATATCGTCATGGCGATGGCGCCTACGTTAAGCTGGCTTTTCCTCGGCCGAATTATTTCCGGAATCACGACTTCAAGTATTCCGACCGCGATGGCCTATATCGCAGACGTCACACCGAAAGAAAAACGAGCTGGAGCGTTTGGCCTGATCGGGGTGGCATTCGGTGTGGGATTCACGTTCGGACCTGCGATTGGCGGATTGGCAGGAGATGTTAATCCACGTCTTGCGTTTTGGATCGCAGCTGTTCTTAGCCTTGCGAATTGGGTCTGGGGCTACTTCTTCGTTCCGGAATCGCTCTCGCGCGAACAGCGAAAAGCCTTTGAACTACGCCGCGCGAATCCCGTCGGTTCGCTGAAGCTACTCCGTTCGCATCACGAACTTTGGCGCCTAACGACGATCCAGTTTCTTGCCTATCTTTCTCACAACGTTTTTAGCGTTTGGGCGCTGTACGCGATCTATCGATATAACTGGAGTCAGGGAATGATCGGTATCTCGCTGATGATCGTAGGCATCGTTACGGCCGTAATTTCAGGAGGATTAACGGGTCGAATGGTCGCGCGTTTCGGTGAGAAGCGGACGCTTTACATTGGCCAGTTTTTTGGTGCTAGCGGGATGATGATCGCCGGCTGGGCCAAAACCGGCGCCTGGTTGCTCGCTTCGATCCCAATTATTTCGCTATGGAATATCTCAATGCCAGCGGCGCAAAGCATGATGACTCACCGAGTAAGCGAGCGCGAACAAGGTGAGTTACAAGGTGCGCTGCAAAGTATGCGCTCAATCACCTTCATCATCGGACCCTGGTTGTTCCTGCGAATTTTTGGGTGGTTTATCGATGCAAAGAATTCGATTCACCTGCCGGGAGCCCCTTATTTTCTTGCAGGTGCCCTCCTTTTCACCGCCATGATTATGGCGACTCGGGTGGAACAACCGGAGATCCAACCGGTCTCAACGGGTCCGGTTCCCGATGTGGTCCCGCCAGAAAGCATACCCTCGGCAGCAATCGCGCCGATCGTTGACTCGGAAGAAAAGATTTGAACCCGCACGGCGAGCGACCTATTTGGAGTGCGGTGGCATGTCACCGTTTTCAAAAGCGCGGACATGTCCGCGCAATCCAAAGCTAATATGAACGTCACTACGCGCGGGACAGTGGTCGCGGTTGCGATCTGCTCATGGATTGCAGTCTCGAACCATTGTGCGTTCGCGGCGGTGGCACCGGAAATCGACAAGGCACAAACCGAGTGCCCGTTTCACTCCAAGCCTGCGAAACAAAAACAACAGTCGTCGCAGATACAATGCTGCAAAGTTTTGCGTGCCGTTGTTTTTGCGAAAACAAAAGATTGGGCGCGCGACGACGCCAAATTCTGCAACGCGAATTTTCCCGTTCACACGGACACCTCCGTCGTTCTTTCGTCGCGAGCTGTTGAGCCGTTGCTTCTCGATACCGGACCGCCTGGCGCATTTTCGTTCGCTGAATTGATCTTGCAGCAGAGCCTTCGCGCTCACGCTCCGCCTTTCGTCGATTAGGACAGTTCGCAGTCGCGTACTGTTTGTAGGGCAACCGCTTCGGTTGCCGTGTTTCCGCCGGCAAGCCAGGCGCTTGCCCTACAACCGGACGAAATGCGAAAACACATTTTAGCCATAGGCGCGAGCGCACTTGTGCTGTCGGTCACGCAGACCGTGACCGCACAGCACTCGAATCACGAGCACCACACCGCGCAGGAGCAAGAGACCGATCAGAAATACACCTGCATGATGCATCCCGAAGTCATAACTGATCGTCCGGGAAATTGTCCGAAATGCGGGATGAAACTGGTGCCTGTTGAACAACACAAACGCCGAACGTCCAACATCGAAAACCGAACGTCGAACTCGCATGCGACTGAAACTCATCAATCAATCATGGCGAATGGGTCGCATCCGATGCACGAGCACAATTACGAGCACCAGCACGAAGGAATGCAGATGGCGATGGAAATGCACTCGTCAATCGATCTCGCCGACCCAATGAGCCGCGAAGGCTCCGGCACGAGCTGGATTCCGGATTCGTCGCCGATGTACGGCCGCATGTTCATGTTCGGCGAGAACATGCTCATGCTGCATGGCGCGATTTTTCCGCGCTACACGAATGTCAGCACGCGGCGTGGCGACGATCGGATCGATGCACCGAACTGGTTTATGGGGATGTATTCCCGTCCGCTTTGGGATAACGCGCAGTTCGGTTCACGATTGATGATGAGCCTCGATCCGTTGACCGAACAAGGACGCGGTTACCCGCTTCTGTTTCAGACCGGTGAAGCGTGGAACGGAGAACCGTTGCATGATCGCCAGCATCCGCACGATCTCTTCGACGAACTTTCGTTCAGCCTCTCGCAAAAATTCGAGCACGATCTCAGCGCATACGCCTATTTCGGTTATCCGGGTGAACCGGCGCTCGGTCCGCCGGCGTTCATGCATCGTCCATCTGCAATGGATGATCCAGACGCACCGATCGGACATCACTGGCAGGATTCAACCCACATCACCTTTGGAGTTGCAACGCTTGGTGCGCAGTGGCGCAACGTCAAACTCGAGGGCAGCATCTTCACCGGACGCGAACCCGATGAAGACCGTTATGACTTTGATCGGCCGCGTTTTGATTCTTATAGCGGGCGTCTTTCCTGGAACCCCTTACAAAACTTGGCACTGCAAGTTTCGTACGGTTACATCAAAAGTCCCGAAGAACTCGATCCTAACACGAACATCCATCGCACGACCGCCTCGGCGATTTACAATCTGCCGCTCGGCCACGACACCAACTGGTCGAACACCTTTGTCTGGGGACAGAACAACGCCACTAAAGAAGGCAAAACACAATCCTTCCTCATCGAATCGAATTATCAGCGTGGCCGCGACACCTTTTACTTTCGATGGGAACACGTCGGGAAATCCGGGCACGAACTGGTGCTCAACGAGGCAGCGCACACACGCATCTTCCCTGTGGCCGGCTACACGCTGGGTTACGTCCGCGACCTGTCGCACGGCGAAGGCATCGACATCGGTCTCGGCACCCAGTTCACCATCAACAACCGCCCAGACACCCTCGACCGTTACTATGGCGACGATCTCGGTTACGCGTTCGAATTTTTCCTTCGCATCCGCCCCTCCATTCACGCTCACAGTGGGCACGACCATGCCGAGCACGTAGCCGGAATGGAAAAATAAGCTAGCCAGTGTTCGATCGTGCAGAGATGGCACAGACGGAGCAATCGTCGTTTTGTCTCCTAACCTCGGTTGCTGTTTCTACGATCTGAATGTAAGTCTGTCTTACTGCTACGCTGTAGCCGGGGTCGGTTGCCCGGACACCGGTTGTGATCCGCTGAGACTTCAGAGATTATTTGAGCGCGACTTTTGTTGCTTGCCTCTTCATCCCGAGTTCCGCGCTTACCTTTTGGATTTGGGCGGCTTGCTCTTTGATGCTTGCGGTTAGAACGGCCATCTCTTTCTGTTGTTGGGCGACTCTAGCTTCCAGATCCTGAACTTTTTTGTGCTCTTTGAGAAACTCGTTGAGTAACATCGCGTTCACCTGGTCGTAGCGCACGCTGCAGGGCTTTCCCTCCTTGTCACGGACTACTAGGTCGCGATTCACCTTTTCCACTTCCTCGGCGATCAAGCCAAATTGCTGTCTGTCAGTCTCATCGCTCTTGTACTTAAACGTTACTGGTCTAAGGCCTAGAATCGCTTCACTAGAGCCTTTCATCGGCTCGATTTGTTTCTTAAACCGGCGTGAGGAACTGACCGTTGTCAGGTATCCGTCCGAACGCACCTGAACTGGAAGGCCCTCACCTGAAGGGGCTCCCCAAATCCCGTTTATGAAACAGTAGGCGGCATACTGAGAATCCCAGTTGCCGATCCGGATGATGTTTCTCTCAGCGTTGCCGGTTGGAGCGCCTCTGCCGATGAGGATGTTATCATAGCTTGCGCCGGTCTGATAACCCCCATTAGTACCGATGAGTATATTTCCGCTACCCTGTATGTTAGTCGTCAAGGCATTGTAGCCGATGGCGATATTGTACGAACCGTCGATATTGTTTCCCAACGCGTTGTACCCGATGGCGATGTTCCCCGAGCCCGTGCTGTTGCTGTACAGCGCGTTATCTCCGACTGCCGTGTTGCTGATGCCGGCGGTATTACCAAAGAGGGCAAACGCTCCGTTGGCGGTGTTCGATTCGCCGCTGGTATTTTGCAACAACGCCGCGGCACCAGTAGCCGTATTTCCAGTCGCGGTGTTGAGAAAGAGTGTCCCGGCGCCAACCGCCGTGTTGAACCCGCCGTTAGTATCGGTAGCGAGCGATAAGAAGCCCATCGCTGTGTTATATCCGCCCGTAGCAAGACTAAACAGCGCGCTCTGACCTTCCGCGGTGTTGCCGTTGGGATAGCCGCCATCAGGTGGTGGATTGACTCCTTGCGCTGTGAAGGAAGGCGTAAGCCAAGTAAACATTAGTGGAATGAGAAGGCCGGCAAGATTTGGCGTTCGCCTCAATTGAGTTGACGATTTCATAGGTTTCACGGTTTCTTGTTCGCTCTTATTGAAGTGCAATTCTTACGGATTGCTCGCCGCTATTTGTGGCTCAGGTCAACCAATTGGATTTGATCGCTCATCTTCTGGGTTTGCGCTCTCTGCTCTTTCAGTTGCGACGTTAACACCTGTATTCCTTGTTTTAGCTCTGCGACGCTCTTTTCTTGCTGCTGAATTCGACAATCCTGATCTTCAACCTTGCGGCGCTCTTTGAGAAACTCATTGAGCAGCATTGCATTGATTGCCTCATAGCGGACGGTGTACGGCTTTCCTTCTTTATCAGCCAGCACCAGAGCCGGATTCACCTTTGCTACTTCTTCGGCAATCAAACCAAATTGCGGTGTATCTTTGGTATCCGTCTTGTAGTGAAAAGTGACTGGCCGGAGTGCCAAAATCGCTTCGCTCGCTTTGTCCATGGTGGCGATGTTCTTCTTGTACCGCCCCGAGGAAGCGATTGTGCCAAGCTGGCCGGCTTCGGACACAACAACTGCTGCCGTGCCGCCGCTTTGCGTACTAACGCCATAGACGTTGCCTATAAAGCAGCTGTTGTTCACGTCCGCACCCGAATGTTGAATAGCAACAACATTAAGCGCCGTGGTCACACTGCTTCCTGCACCGTAACCCAAAGCCGTGT
>DATDFM010000127.1:0-4264 GCA_036522635.1 Candidatus Udaeobacter sp.
GCGTTACCTGGCGCAGCCGCGATTGGAATTCGTTAGGCGCAAGGGGCGGATCCGGGGCGACGTCGGATTTCAGGTCGTCTTTGAATTTGTCGAGCGCCGCGTTGTATTTTTCGAGAAATCCCTGCAATTTCTTGTAATTCGCGTTGTCGGGAAAAGGGTTTAGACCCTGCAGCCGGTTCCGTTCTGCCGTGGCCTGGTCGAACATTTGCTTAGCATCGCTCCACACACTCCATCTCCAGTAAAGCAAGGCGGCGCAGAGCAGGAAACCAATTCCAGCCGCGAGCAGAAATGTGCCGAGCGCCCGGTTTTGTTGAAACCATTTCATCGGATTTTCACACGCAGGAGACAGAGATCACGGAGATCGTTGTCCGCAGATTGCACAGGTTTATGCAACTTTGGAATTCGGATTTGGGCATTCCTTCGTGCTTCGTCATTCGTAATTCGTGCTTTGTCATCAATTTCACGCTGAACGATCAAAAACAGGAATCCAGAGATGTCTCGACTCCGCTCGACATGACAACGGCGACATTCTCATGGCATTTTCATCGGTTTACGAAGGGCAAGCTGAAGCTCAAATGGGAATGCCCATTCAGTATCGTTCGGCACGGAGTTGGATTTTATAAAGCGCTCCGGCGTCTTTGCGTCGACAACGAACAGTGGCGAATTGGCAAGGCTCCGGAGGTAATCGACGACAATTTCCTGCTGCTTGGGATTCCAGAGGTACAGGCCGCGTATATTTATCCCATCGATCGTAGTCGTCGCCGCGGTTTTCGCTGTGGCACCAACTGCTGTGGGTGGCGGTGTCGGTGCGCTTTCCGCGGCGCGTTTCTCAGAAACGCCTAACAATTTTCCACCGGACGTGGCGGCAAGCTCAGTGATCCAAATGTCCGATGCGGGTAGCCGCGAGTTTAGTTGTTCCAGAATCTGCGGCCAAAAATTCCGATCATTCACTGCTGTGATCAGCGGAGTAGCGGTGTTGTCCAAAGCAGTGATTTGCTTTTTAAGCTTTTCCAACTGGCCCTCGGCTACCTGCATCGTGCTGTTCTTTTGACGAATTGTGTCTGCGGCTTGCTGCGCCACTTGCGCCGCGCGCGTGTAATAAGCGGACCAGCCCAACAAACCCAGCAGAAGGCACGCCGCTGCCGCGATGAAAAATGGCCGGCGCTTTTCGAGGTCCTGGATGCGAACGACGCTCGCCGGCCGCAAGTTCAATTCCATCGGACAAACCGTGATACTGCGCAAGGCCAGTCCTACCAGTTCGCCTAACAAATGCGCCGAGCGCCCCACGTCCTGCATCCCGCTGAGGCGGGACTCGGCAACCGTTACGTTATGCAATGGATTGAAGAATTCGACGGGCACCTGAAATTTTTCCTGAAAGAATTCGCGCATGTACGGCATCCCGGCACCGCCGCCACAGAGGAAAATGCGAGCCGGGCGATTTCCCTGTTGTTGAGCGCGGTAGTGCGTAATGGAGCGCATCAATTCTGCATGAAGACGGGTCATGGTGCTGCGCGCGATTTTAGAAACCCGGCCTACATTGGGATCGGCAGGTTCGGCGTAAGCGCCCCCGAGCCCTACAAACCCGTCCTTCTTTTTACGAGTTTCCGCCGCGGCGAACGATTCGTTGAACTCCCTCGCGATCGCACTGGTAATCGCGCTGCCCGCCAGCGGAATGCTGCGCAAGAAAATTCTTCCCGCCTCGATGAAAAGAATGTTCGTGGTCCGCGCACCGATATCCAGGAGCAGGGAGCAGTCGCCTATCTCCGGGTAGCTGTAGCGAAACGCGTTGTAGAGCGCCATCGGCGCAATGTCGACGATCGATGTCCGTAACCCGGTGCCTTCCACGGCTGTGTTGATTTGCTCGAGCAAATCAACTTTTATCGCAACGAGGACCACCTGAATCTCTTCCTCCAGCCCGCCCCCGACGAGCTGATAATCCCAGACGACTTCGTCCAGGGGAAACGGGACATTTTGCTGCGCTTCAAAAGAGATAATCTTGTCCAGCTTGTCCTTTCCCAGCGGTGGCAGTTTAACGAACCGGGCGAACACTGATTGGGCAGGCAATGCATAATTGACCGACCGATGAGAAATTTGCAGTTCGTGCATCAGATCGCGTAACACGGCAGCTGCCTGCTCAGACGCAAGATGTGGATCGCGACGCTGGCCGGTCTCAGGATCGAGCGGGACTTCTCGCAGACGATAATTCACCAAAACCAGACCGCCATGGGCGACTCGGAATTCGGCGACACCAACGGTCTGAGATCCGAGGTTAACAGTAATCAGTCGCGACGGACCGGGCATGGCGCTAAACCTTCTAAATCGCAATTCCAAAATGCCAAAGCAAATTTCACTATCGAAATATAAAAAAGGAAACGAGCTTCATGGACAAGTTCATACACGCCCAGGCTGAGATGACGCAGCGCTTTGGGAAACCGCATCAGATGATGCGATAAGCCTTTAGTTCTTTGAAGAAGGTGGCAACCGCGGTCTTTACCACCACGACAGCGGGAATGGCGAACAGCATTCCCCACAAACCCATTAACAGTGAGCCGCCAATTATCGCGATGACCACGACGAGCGGATGAACGTTCACCGCGCTGCCGAGGACAAATGGTTGAAACACAACGTCGTCCAGCACATGGGTGATAACGACCAGGATCGCTACGTACAGCGCCAGATCGTTTGGATTCAGACCAGGGATCAATGGCCGAACGTTTTCCGCGATCAACGCATACCCAACGCCAATCACCAGGGCCATCGCCGTGCCGACAAAGGGAATGGCATTCAGAAGTCCGGCGGCCACGCCAATGGCTACCGCAATGCCAGGGGGAATTCCAAGCAGGACCAAGCCGACTGTCAGCGTCAGGCCCACCAGAAAACATTCCGTCAAAGTCCCGCGTAAATATTTCCCGATCGCGTCATCGAGACGGTCAACGACTGTGAGCGACAACTCAAAATAGCGATTCGGAACGAGGCCAATAAAGAATCGGCGAATTTGCCCGTTATCGAAGCCGAGAAAGATGAAAATCAACGGCACCAACAT
Organism: Candidatus Udaeobacter sp.; assembly: GCA_036522635.1. Classification (GTDB taxonomy): domain Bacteria; phylum Verrucomicrobiota; class Verrucomicrobiia; order Chthoniobacterales; family UBA10450; genus Udaeobacter. Next base: position 3,044 of record DATDFM010000127.1, read on the forward strand.
CCATGCTGACAATTTATTCTCCAAGCTCGTGTCCCCGCCGGTGTCCGGAGGCTGAGCCGAGGCAGGTGCGATTGGGCTAGCCTCGCTGCCCGCAGTCTTTTCGGGAACCACGTACTTCCCTGTATGTTGATTCGCTCGAAAATAATCAACGAACTTGGGGTCAATGGGAGGTCTCCCGTTGTATCCCGCGGCGTATTTCATGAACAGATCGCGCTCTTCGGGATTCAGCTCGATAGACTGATTAAACTTGTCCATGAGGGGGCCAAGTTCCTTGTCGATCAACGGAGCCAGCGCGTTTGATTTTTCTTCAGCCGGTTTCGCGACTAATTGCCGGTATTTCTCATTCAGTTTGTAATTCAGGCGGACCTTAAATTCGAGTTTCTGTTCCTCGTCAGGAATGTGTTTACGAAGCGTATTGAAAGCGAAGAAAAGGATTAGACCAATGGTTGCGAAGGAGCACAGAACTTGAACCTCGTGAGGCAACCACCGGATCTTGAAACGGTCTTTCACCGGACGAAACACGAAGGCCAGTAGAGCACCGACAATAATCGGCAGAATGAGACTGCTTAACTTCCAGATCAGGAACCCTGCGACAATCAAGGTCAGCGCGGCGAACGTGAGATAAAAAATCGTACGCCGAGTTTTGCGTTCTCGCGCTATTTGTTCGAAGTCCTGACCGTTACTCATCCTAATCGGACAGCGTCGGGAGGCGTGTTCATCTGCACCAATTCATTGGTCAAACGAAGGCGCTCCGCCATCATTCCCGCAAGCGATCGATAAATTTGGCAAGCCGTCTTTGCATCCCGCTGAACGAATCCATTAAGGTCGTTGCGGTAAAGCGCCAGTGTTCGAGTGGGCTCCAATGCTCTCGCCGTAGCAGAGCGCGGGGTCTCGTCGAGCAATGCCATTTCCCCGAAAAAGGCTCCTTTTTGCAGAACAGCCAGGCGCGTTGTACTGGCCTCGCGGCAAACTTCTACCGCTACTTTCCCGTCGAGGATCAAGAAGAGAGCTGCCCCCGGTTGCCCCTCCTCAAAGATCGATTCATCGACGTCATATGTGCGCTCAAACATGATGTCGGAGACACTCTTGAGCTGCCGATTCGAAAGTTGATCGAAGAACGGCACCGTCTTCAGGAATTGAATGCGATCCAATTCGGGGGTTGAACGCTTCCAACGTTCCAGCGTTTCCCACAACAATTTGTCCGCGACGAGATTTCGAGTC
>DATDFM010000128.1:0-2861 GCA_036522635.1 Candidatus Udaeobacter sp.
GGCGGCAATAGCTAGCGCTGTACGACTAGCATTTTCTTGTTGCACCTGGTTTGGTCCAGTTAACCGCTAATTGACCGATGAATGTCGCGTCAGAATTCGCAGACGAGTTTCTATTCGCGGGCGCTGGCAACGCCGCTTGCGTCTGCTGCCTTGGATTGGGCGGAAAGGAATTCATGGATGTGATTCAATTCACTCCTCGAATCGCCAGCTTTTGACGTTTGTGCCGCTAGTTTCGTGTAGTAACGATTTGCACGATCGTTGTCGCCGGCTTGCTCGGCGGCGAGCGCTGCGCCATACAAACCTCGGAATCGCCCGGGATAGATCTTGAGCGCGACCTCAAATTCCCGTTGTGCTTCCTTCGGTTGCCCGGTTTCCAGCAGCAGAGTGCCGAGTTGTTCGCGGATGGGAACGAATGCCCCGGGCGAGACCGGATTTTTGCCGAGTATATCTTCCGAATCGGCCGCGCACCGCAGCGTATCGATCGCTTCCTTCTTCTTACCTTCAGCGACAGCGACCCAGGCCGAAGCGGCTTGCATCTGCAGGTCGAGATGACTTTTGAAGTAATCGAACTTTGGATGTTTGGTCGCGTCGCGTAATTCCTGCATCCGCGCGATCGCTTTTCGCGCGCCATCGAGGTCACCTGTATGGGCGCGTCCGAGGGCGTGACCATATTCAATGAGCGCTTCCAGGAAAGGAAATGACGACCAGTGCGGCACATTTGGAATTGCGAGGTTTGCTGCTGCCGCCCAATCGTTCCGTTCGAAGGCATACCGCGTTGGAATTGCAGCCAACGCATAGGCCGCAACGAAATCCAGTTCCGGATTCGTCTTGCGTACTTTGGCAGCGAGCTCGACGATCTTCTTCGCTTCGGCATCCTGAGCTTCCTGCAAATAGGAGTAGGCCATGTAGTCGAGCGCGTGTAACTCTTCGGCTTCGCTAGCGTCGCGATGCCGCATGGCAGCGTAACCACGTGAAGCTTCGGCGGAGGCGCGATTCGCGGCGATGGATTCATCCCACATTCCCAGGCGGGTAAAAATATGCGACGGCATATGGAGCGCGTGCGGCACCCATGGCGCGATATCATCATACGCTTGGGCTGCAGTCAGGCCGCGGTGTGCGAACTGAGGGTAATCGTAAGCGTGAATCAGGTAATGAACGACTCCAGGATGATTCGCGTTCTTTTTCCAGAGCTTTTCCAGGATACCCGCTGCTTCCAGTTGCTTCGACAAAGTTGTGTCGTTAGGCGTGGCGTAACCAGTAGACAGTACCGCGAAAGCGTAGAAGGCTTGTACTTCAAAGTCGTCCGGATACTTGTCGCGCAGTTGGCGCATGGCATTTTCGTAAGCGACCACGCGATCGCGTGGTCCGACAGGTCCGTGACATGATTGTCCAATCGCACCGGGGTTCGAACTGTCAGGCGAATTGTAATAGGTATTCAGCGCAGTGATAAATCCGCGCTCGCGATCCGAGCCGGCGTTCATCGACATTGCTTTTGCTATGGCAGCTTTGCCCGCGCGCATTTCATCGGGAGTAGGCGGTGTCCAAATTGGATGCCACCATGTCATGGCGATTCCCCATTGTGCCATCGGGCATTTCGGATCGCGTTCGGCGATCGAAGTAAATACGCGACGCGCCTCTTCATAGAAAAACGAATGTAGCAACGCCACTCCACGAGCGAAATCAGATTGGACGTCAGCTGCGCATGTTATGGGAAACGTGACTTTTCCGACGCCGCGCAAGTCGCCCGGCTCCGCAGCGGATGCCGATTGGATGTGACGAACCAGAAGGCTTGTGGCGAAGCCGACCAGAAAAAAAGTGCGGCGGCACCTGTGAAACATATTGAGCTTATACTCTGCTGATGCGCCGAATTCGCAAATTGCGTCGGCGGCTGAAAAACTCATTAATGTAGTGCATGCGTCCCGGTTGCAGGCCTTGGACCCGGCGCAAGCCAGAGGCTTACGCTACTTTGTTATTGAATTCAAAAATGATTTTGCCGCTGCGTTTGCTTTGCGCGGCGTTTTCAACCGCGGCTTTGACATCACCAAGGGGATAAGCTTTTTCGATTTTCGTTTTGAGCAGTCCGCGCCTGGCCATGTCGAAAAGTGGTCGAAACGTTTCCATGCGCTCAGACGCGCTGGCGTTGTCATACCATTTGTTAATCCAGATGCCGCGAAAGCGCAGGTCTTTGAAAATGAGAAGCCCTGTCGGAATTTTCAGCGGCTGCAAGCTCATCGCGCCAAAGCTTACCAACGTGCCGCCAGGTGCAAGACAGTTAGCCAGGCGCAGCGCGCTATCTCCACCCACGGAATTCAAACCGAGCCGAATCGGTGCGCCGCCGGTCGCGCTCTTCACTTGCTCCCGGAGAGTGTCGTCATCGATGAGCACGACGTCGCCGCCTTCCGCGCGCAATTCATCGATTAATTCTGCGCGTCGAACCACGTTCACGGTTTTATATCCGAGTTCGTGCGCGATTTGGATTACATCGCGACCCGCTGCGGAATTTGCTGCGTTTTGAATGAGCCAATCGCCTTTTTTCAGTTCGACATAATCATGCAGCAATCGCCAGGCGGTCAGCGGATTGATTTTTAACATCGCCGCCTGAACGGGATCAATTCCTTGAGGCACAACGACCAGGTCTTCGGCTTTGATCGCGAGCGCATCCCGCCATGTGCCGACGTTGTGCGGCAGGATCACCAGCGCGCCGCTCGTTAGGCCTTTAACCTTGCTGCCTAACTCGAGAACGGTGCCCGCGCCTTCGAATCCCGGCGTCGCAGGCAGCTCAGGCCGCACTGGATATTTTCCTTCGATTTGATTCAAGTCTGCCGGGTTGATGGGCGCGGCGAGCATCTGAACGATTGCTT
>DATDFM010000129.1:0-4680 GCA_036522635.1 Candidatus Udaeobacter sp.
GTCTGGGGAGCGCACGCGCCTCGCGTGCCACATTCGGCGCCCTCGCCGAATGCCCAACGAACATCCGCGAAATGTTGCAATGGGAGAAGGTTTCCGGCGAGGGCGCCGGAAACAGCACGCGAGGCGCGTGCGCTCCCCAGAATGCGGAAAACCGCGTCCGACTTCTCATCAACATCTTCGGTTCCCAAAATGTTTTTGTTGAACTTGAGCGCCATTTCATCCGTGGCGAAGAACGCGTTAATCGCGAACTGATCGATCTGGCGCGCGCGCATCGATTGTCGCTCGTCGCTACAAATGGTGTGCAATACGCCAGGCCGTACGGACGCGAAGTCCTGGATGTTTTCACCTGTATTCGCGAACACACGCATCTGGATGCCGCCGGCAAATTGCTCACCCAAAATGCCGAGCGCCATCTGAAGAGCGATCGTGAAATGCGTGGAATTTTCTCGGATTTGCCGGAAGCGATTGAGAACACATCCCGCCTGGCTGAGCGGCTCACATTTTCGCTCGAAAATATCGGATACGAATTTCCCGAATATCCGGTGCCGGTTGGACACAGCATGGATTCATTTTTGCGCACCATTGTCTGGTTCGGCGCGCAACAGCGTTACGCCGCGATCAGCCCGAAAGTGAAGCGTCAGATCGAAGAAGAACTCGCATTGATAAGCAAGCTCGGGTTTCCCGGCTATTTCCTCATCGTTTGGGACATCGTCAATTTCTGCCGTGAACACAATATCATGGTCCAGGGCCGCGGCAGCGCCGCCAATAGCGCCGTTTGTTATTGCCTCGGGATCACGCCGGTCGATCCGGTGGAAAATCATCTCGTCTTCGAACGATTCCTGAACGAAAGCCGCAAAGGCTGGCCGGATATCGATCTCGATCTTCCCAGCGGCGACCGGCGCGAAGCAGTGATCCAGGAAGTTTATCGCCGTTACGGCAAAAACGGCGCAGCCATGACTGCGAACGTGATCAGTTATCGCGGCCGCAGCGCCGCGCGTGAGATTAGCAAAGCGCTGAATTTCTCGCCTGGCATTATCGACCGGTTCTCGCACCTCTTTGCCAGCGGCGATTTCCCGCACACGATGGAACTGGAAACGCAGATCGAAGCGGCAGGACTGCCGAAACACCATCCCCGGATGCCGGCATTCATCCGCCTCTATCACGCCATTTACGGGTTGCCGCGACACCTCGGCCAGCATTCCGGCGGCATGATTATCTGCCAGAACAAACTCAGTTCGTTCGTGCCGCTGGAAAATGCCTCAATGCCCGGCCGCGTTGTTGCGCAATGGGACAAGGACGATTGCGAAGACCTTGGTATCGTAAAAGTCGACTTGTTAGGTCTCGGTATGATGTCGGTGATGCAGGACGCGTTTGAATTGTGCAGGCAACGCGAACGTCCCGACAGGTTGGCACTCGATCTTGCCCATATTCCGAAAGACGACGAGAAGACGTTCGACATCATGCAGCACGCCGACACGATTGGCGTGTTTCAAATCGAGAGCCGCGCGCAAATGGCCACGTTGCCACGGATGAAACCGAAATGTTTTTACGATGTCGTAATCGAAGTCGCAATCATCCGGCCGGGACCGATCCAGGGTGACATGGTGCATCCGTATCTGGCTCGGCGCGCGGGCAAAGAGCGGGTCACTTATTTCGACGATCGCTTGAAACCGGTGCTCGAGCGCACTCTCGGTGTGCCGTTGTTCCAGGAACAAATGCTCAAGATCGCCATGATCATGGCCGACTTCTCTGGTAATGAGGCCGAGGAATTACGGCGCGCGTTGAGCTTTCATCGATCCGAAGAACGGATGCGCAAAGTGAGCGTGAAACTCCGCGCGGCCATGGAATGCAAAGGCATTCCTCCAGACAAAATCGACAAGATCATTCAATCGATCTCGTCATTTGCGCTTTATGGCTTTCCTGAATCCCATGCGATCAGCTTCGCGATTCTGGCTTATGGCAGCGCCTATTTGAAAGTCCATCGGGCACCCGAATTCTACGCCAGCCTTATTAACAATCAGCCCATGGGCTTTTACACCCCGGCAACGATCGTGAAGGATGCGCAGCGGCACGGTGTAGACATTAAACCGGTTTGCGTATTGCAATCCGATTGGCATTGCACAGTCGTCGATGATAACACGGTGCGTCTCGGGTTTTGCGTCGTAAATGGATTACGCCAGGAACATGCTGAAGAGCTCGTTAGGCAACGACAACACAACCCCTTTAAATCTCTCGACGATTTGAAGCGTCGGGTCCCCTTGGCAAAGAACGAATTGCGCGCCCTGGCTGAATTGGGTGCGCTCAATTGCTTTGCCCAACATCGCCGCGCCGCGATGTGGCGTGTCGAAGAAACGCTGCATGACGATCTGTTGGGGAGCGCGGGCATGTTGCCTGCTGTTCGCGGCATTCTGCCGCGAACCACACAGAGTGAGGATAGGGGTAATTATAAGGATTTTACAATTCGTGTTGCCGAAGAGCCGTCCGGCAACATGCCGGACGGAGCGAGCAGAATGCTCGCGCTCCCCACAGAATCGCCCCTCTCACCGATGACATTACCCGAACGCGTGAAAGCCGATTACGAAACCATGAATCTCACCACCGGACCGCATCCCATGAAATTGTTGCGGGAAAACCTGCCAAACATTTGGCGCGCGATCGATCTTGGTCAGGCCCAACACGGTTCGACGATTCAGATCGCCGGCAACGTCATTTGCCGTCAGCGCCCCGGGACAGCAAAAGGATTTGTTTTCATAAGCCTGGAAGACGAGACCGGCGTTTCCAACGCGATTGTCGATCCGGACTTGTTCGAACGGTTCCGGCTGGTGATTACTGAAGAAGCTTTTCTTCTTATCGAAGGCCAGGTGCAGAATTCAGACGACGTTGTGTTGATCAAAGCGCAAGATATCAAGCCGCTCATTCATGAAAGACTCGTCGGGAGCGAATCGCACGATTTTCATTGACTCGGTAAAACGTCGCAGGTAGCGCACCTGCCTCGCATGTTGCTTTCGGCATGACACCGAAACAATCTTCCTTCCGCATTGATCGACCCAAGCACCCCGCACAGATGGATGAAAACGCGTGCTTGAGCCTTTCGCGTCCGACAATTAGTATTTGTTTATGTCGCTCACGATTGACCAGCTTGAGCAAGAAGCGATGCGGCTGTCGCCCCCTTCCCGGGCGCTACTCGCTGAGAAACTTGTGGAGAGCCTCGACGCGGCAGAACTCGATCAGATTCAGAAGCGCTGGGTGGTCGAAGCGCTTCGCCGCAGAGACGAGGTCCGCTCCGGCAGCGTCAAACCGATCCCCGGCGAACAAGTAATGGACGAAGCGCGCCGCAAGCTCGGTCGATGACGTACGGGTTCCACCCGGAGGCACGACTAGAGTATCTTCAGGCAATCGACTTCTATGAATCGCGGCGCACCGGTCTCGGCGCAGCGTTCACGCGCGAAGTCGAGATCACCATTCAACGCATTCTGGAAGAGCCGACTCGCTGGAGAACAATCGAGCAGGACGTGCGCCGTTGTCTTACCCACACATTTCCCTTTGGCATTCTCTACACGGTGGAGGAAGACTCCATTCTCATCGTCGCAGTTGCACACTGTAGTCGGGAGCCCGGATACTGGCGACACCGTCCCTCAGAAGAAAGTTGATTCTTGCAAGAGCTTCTTCTTATCGAAGGCCAGGTGCAGAATTCAGACGAGGTTGTCTTGATCAAAGCGCAACATATCAAGCCGCTCATTCATGAAAGACTCGTCGGGAGCGAATCGCACGATTTCCATTAATTCGGTGAATCGCCGATTACACTGATTACGCAGATCGCAACAGACTGAGATTGTCTCCGGCATTTCTTGTCGCTTTGATTGGCTAGATGCGCCTTAGCCCTGTCACTCGCCGCGAGCTGATCAAGCGTTTACGCGCGCTCGGCTGGGACGGTCCATTTCCGGGAGCGAAGCACCCGCACATGGTCAAAGGCGAGATCCAACTGACCATTCCAAACCCGCACAGCGGCGTGATCGGCGTTAATCTGCTGAAGATTATCCTGAACGAGGCAAGAATTTCGCGCGAGGAATGGCTCAAGCAGCGGTAAGCGTGGCCGCTCTTTTCTCTCGGAGCGCTGGCAGACCTATTCCTCTCTTAAGAGCTAAATCGACCCAATCGGCAAGAGCATCCTCAAGATCGGCGAGCGCTTCTTTCTTTGTTCGGCCAGTGGCAAGAAGTCCGCGAAAACCCGGAAGTCGCGCCGCATATCCCTCATCCGCTCCGAGATCCTCAACGACAGCAAATTTCATTGCATGCCGCCGATAGCTGGTAATCGTGTCCACGGACCAAAGTATCAGCAAAAAGAGAGGGTCATTCAAGGCAAAGCGTTGCCTCATTTTTCGGAAGATCAATTTCCTCCCCAACAAAGTGGGTGGCCGAGGTTTATTGCAAGCGCTCGCGACGCGACGTTGAGTTTGCCGAAGGCGAAGTGCAAAATTCCGAGCGCGTCCTTTTTATCCAAGCACGTGAGATCAAGTCGCTTGCCCCACGACGAGCTTTTCGGGAGCGAATCGCATGATTTCCGTTAATCATTCTCTGGCGCCTGCGCGGCGGACGCCCTAGATTTTGAATTATTTCGGAGGTTTCTCGGGCTGTCGTGATTTTGACGGCACTTCTTGCTCGGAAGTAATTTCGTATTCC
>DATDFM010000130.1:0-13646 GCA_036522635.1 Candidatus Udaeobacter sp.
CCGGCGATGCACAGCAGCGAACCAAGTGGGCGTCCAGTGGGTTATGTGCTCGAGTTCAGCGATGGGCGAACGCTTTACGATGAGGGCGATACCTGGATTTTCGGCGACATGTCATTGATTCAGGAATTCTATCATCCCAACATTCTTCTGATGGGATGTGGCTCTCCGGGCAATGGACAGTATGTGCGTACCGCGTGGCTGGCCGTGAATCGTTACTTCAAACCGCAGGTAGTGATTCCCATGCACTATGGCGCGTTCCCCGGATCGGCGAGCGAGGCGGATATTCGCGCCGTAGTCGGAAACGATTCGCGAGTAAAATATATGAAGCCCGGCGAGACGCGAGAGTTCTGACCTCAGGCTTGGCGTTTCAGGCTTTTGGTTTTGCGTGCCGGCGATCACGGGCTTCGCACTCTGAGGAAACACTGACAAATTGTTCGGAAACGTGGTTAGCCCCATGCGTGTGCGGAAATTCCAATCGGAACTTTGGCTGCCGCAATCACGTGACAAAGTGTTCACGTTTTTTTCCGATGCACGGAATCTCGATTTGATCACGCCGTCATGGCTGCATTTTCGGACGGTCACGCCCGGCTCGGGCGAGATGCGGCCAGGGATGGTAATGGATCATCGCCTGTGGGTTCATGGATTTCCTTTGCGCTGGCGCAGTAAGATCACCGCGTGGGATCCACCGCGGCGATTTATTGATGAACAGGTCCGCGGTCCGTACCGGTTATGGATTCACGAGCATCGATTCGAAGAGCAGAACGGCGGGACGCTCGTACACGATCACGTTCGTTATGCCGTGCTCTTCGATTTTTTGATCCACCGATTGTTTATCCGCCCCGATATCGAACGAATTTTTGCTTATCGTGAAAAGAAATTGCGCGACATTTTTGCGTAATGCCTCAGCAAGTGCGGAAAGTCAGGTTCATGCCACGTTGACTTCAGCCGGACGAATCGCAAGCTATGCGTATGTCTAATTCGCATCTGTCGGTGCAACCGTATCTGTTTTTCAACGGTCGGTGCGAAGAGGCACTGGAATTCTATCGCAAGGCTGTCGGAGCCGAGATGGAGATGCTTAGCCGTTTCAAAGACGCACCCGAACCTGGCATGACGCAACCTGGAATGGAAAACAAAGTGATGCATGCCAGCTTCCGGATTGGCGAAACACTCGTGATGGCATCGGACGGCCGATGCGACGGCCAGCCGCGCTTCGAAGGTTTCTCGCTTTCGATTATCGTGCCGGACGACGAAAAAGCCGCGAGCGTCTTTAACGCACTCGCGGAAGGCGGCAAGGTTACGATGCCTCTGGCGAAGACATTTTGGGCGCCCAAATTCGGCATGATCGAAGACAGGTTCGGCGTTGGTTGGATGGTGTCGGTTCCGCACAAACCATAAACGAGCGCATGCAGCGGAACGCCTCGACAGAGCGAGGCGACTACAACGTGTTTTGTTGTAGCCGAGGGGGCGACCTCGGAAGATTCTTCATTCCCTGGCGCTGCCCCGGTTCAACGCCTGCGGCTACAAATGCTCGATATCGCGTCGTTCGGCTTCGCTCGCGCAGGATGCTTGGGCAAAAGAACTCACGGATTCTTCAAGATCGGGATGATCTCCGTTTGAATCGGTTGACCGGTGACTTCGATATCCTTATCGGAAACGTAAACGTTGATTTCCGAGCGAACGCCGAACTTTCCTTCCATGTAAATCCCCGGCTCGATTGAGAAACAAACTCCTGGAATGATTCGCCTCGAGTCGCGTGTTTCGAAATCGTCGATGTTCACGCCATTGCCATGCGTTTCTTCGCCAATCGAATGGCCGGTGCGATGTGTGAATTGTTCGCCAAAACCTGCGCGTGTAATTACACCACGCGATACGTCGTCGACTTCGGCCCCGCGGATCGGTTTACCGGCGCGGACATTGTTGCGTATGAAATCGACGGCCGAATCGCGTGCTTCGCGCACAATGTTGAAAATGCGGGAGTATTCTTCCGGAACAGTTTCGCCTACATAACCGGTCCACGTTTGGTCGGTCGCGACGGCTTCGGGCTTGGTCAATGTCGTAGCCGCATCAATCAGCACAAAATCGCCACGCTTGATTGGTGAGTTCTTTTTCTCTGTCGGCATGTAGTGCGGATTGGCGGTGTTCGCGTTCACCGCCACAATCATGGGCTCCTGCTCCATTCCTTCTTCCTTGTAGCGACGGAGCATGAACTGGGCGATGTCCCATTCCGTTGTTGGTTCTTCGGCGCGAATCCGGCGCGCAATCTCGGCAAACGCCTCCTGGATGATGCGATGCATTTTGTCAGAGGCTTCCACATGCATCTGGTGCTGCTCCGGGGAAAACACGGCTTCGAACCGCTGTACCAGTTCCGCGCTCGTGACCGGGTTCACCCCAAATGACCTAACGAGTTCGATTGTCCCCGCGTCTACGCGCGAGATGTAAGGGATGTCGTTCATCGGCGAATATTGCATTGCAACGCGACGCTTCGATTCCTTCGCTGCCGGCGTGAGCACTTCTCGTAACCGGTCGTTCAATTCGCGCCAACCTCGAAAGACAAGCTTCTTTCCCGGAAGCGAGTCGAGTTTAAATTGCTCGATCGACTGCACAATCTTCACCGGCTCTCCCGAAGCTGGCACGTAATAGAACCAGCGTCGCGAGGCGTGCATCTTTTCGTCGAGCTTTAGAATTCGATAGGCGAGGGGATCGCTGTGTCGGAAATCGTAGAACAGCCAGCCGTCCAGTTTGGCATCGCGCAAGGCAGCTTGAATTTCAGTGATCCGTTCCGACGGAGATTGTTCTGCGGGCATGGAGGATACAACCGTGCAGCAAAGTACGAGTAATGCGAATGAAGAAAACCTGTGCGGTGTCATCGAGCACGAAAGTTACTCAACGAGAGCCGACATGTTCTAGCGTTAATTTCTGAAAGCGTTGATCATTCCGGAGTGGATCGAACATAGGATCGAGACGAAGTAGCGCGGGAGTCAGTGGCACGCGCGACGCCAGGGCCCCCTCAGAGGGTATCGACAACAGCTTTTGTAATGCCGTAATGGCGCGGTCCGGTTCTCCCATTTGTGCTGCTACGCGCGCGAATACCTCGATCGGGGCGGGCCCATCTACTGCGTCTTTCTCAAGCGGCAGTATTTTCATTGCCTGTTCCGATAAAGCGAAGGCCGCAGCTTTATCTCCAAGCGCCATGTTGACGAGCGCCAGGTCTCCAATAAGGACGTAGTTATCCGGCTGTTCCTTTAGAAATGGTTCCAGTTCAATACGCGCCTGGCGCCAACTCTCCTGGGCGGCGGCATGTTCGTCTGCCACCTCTTGTGCCCAGCCTAACCAAAAGCGCAGTTCACCATTGTTGTAACCCAACGCCGGATCCGGGTTGGCGAGTATTTCGCCTAGCCGAGCGATCATTTCTGCCGGCCGACGTTCCAGGATTGCCTGGTAAACTTGTATTTCCAGTGCGCCCGTGTCGTCGGCTGACGGATTCAGTGGCGCGAGGAGCGCGCCAGCCCGCATGAGGTCGCCTTGGGCTTGTGCAATACCCGCCTGCTGCGCAAGCGTGTCCACATCGTCCGGTATAACATCGAGCACCTGATCAAATTTCCGCAGCGCTTCCGGGAAACGACGGACGATCATGTAGGATTGCGCGTGTTGAGTGAGCAGCGAAGCATTCCGCGGATCGAGCCGCTCAGCCTCGTTGAAATAGGATTCGCTCTGTTCCCACTGACCTCGGCGGCGCGCGACGTAAGCGAGCGATTCAGGAATCTGGCTGCTGTTCGGCAGGAATTGACGTGCCTGCTCAAAATAGCGCACCGCAGCGTCGTTATCTTTCAAACAGGCGTAGTAATAATATCCCTTCGCCAGTATGGCTTCGCCGAGATTGGGCTGGAGAGCGAGCGCTGTTTGCGCTGCCTGGCCCGTCTCTTCGCGAAGGGCATCAGTTGGTTGAAGAGTGAGTGTCAGATAACCGAGTGCATCGACATACGAAAGAAGCGCCCAGGCCAGCGCGAACTTGGGATCCAGTCGCACCGCTTCCTTGAGATACTTCTGCGCACCAAGCGTATTGGCGGGTGAGTTCCCCGTTTTCAGTGTGTAAGCCAAACCCCGCAAGTAGGCATCGTAAGCTTGAGGATTGTTTGTCGGTTTGGCTGCGATGACCTCTTCTTCGTGGCCGGTAAGTTTTACACGCAACTGATCGGCGATGGCTTTAGCCACCTCACTCTCGACCGAAAAGATGTCGATCAGTTTGCGATCGAACGTCTCTGCCCAGAGGTGTGAGTCATTCGCAGCTCTGATCAATTGCACATTGACGCGGACCTGATCGTTAGTTTTCTGGACGCTTCCTTCCAGCAGATTGGCGACGCCGAGTTGTTTCGCAATTTCAGATGGCTTTTGATGCGTTTTCTTGTACCGCTGCGTGGACGTGCGCGAGATCACTTTGAGATCCGCAATCTTTGAGAGCCGGGTCAAAATCTCATCCTGGATCCCGTCTGCGAAGTAGGCGTTGGATTTATCTTGGCTCAGGTTTTCAAATGGCAGAACAGCGATGGATTTGTCGTTTGCTGATGCCGAATGGGCGAAAAAGAAAAAATATGAGGCTACCGCGACGGCGGCGACGAATACTGCGAATAGAGTGACGAAGAGGCCGCGCCTGGGGCGCCTAATTTTGCGGACATTAGAAACCCCGCGCGATTTCGTTTGCGACAACGAACTTTCCGCTTCGAGTTTCGCCTTGAAACTGCGGAGCTCGGCGAGCATGTCGTTAACGGTCTGGTAGCGTTCATCACTGTTTTTGCGCAACGCCTTTTGCAGAATCGATTCGAGTTTGGCTGGAACATCTGGCGCTATACTGGATAAAGCTATCGGCTCTGCTGTTAGAATGGCTGCGATGCAGTCGCTGGGCGTCTCGCCGCGAAACGGCGGCGTGCCTGCCATCATCTCATAGAGCACCACACCCAGGCTCCAAATGTCGGATCGAGCGTCTACTTTCTGGCCGCGTGCCTGTTCCGGGGACATGTAATGCGCCGTACCCAGCACCAACCCGGGCCGGGTTTGCAAAATCGCCTTACCTTCGACGCTGCGGTCGCTTGACGCGTTATCTCGCTCGGTGAGCTTGGCAATTCCGAAGTCGAGCACCTTTGCGTACCCGTCCGGTCGCAGCATGATGTTCTCAGGTTTGATGTCTCGATGCACGACGCCGGCATCATGCGCGGCGCTGAGCGCCGAAGCTACTTGCACGGCAATCTCGATCGTCCTGTGCACAGTCAGCCTGCCCTTGCCGAGAGCGGCGCGCAGGGTCACGCCTTCGATGAACTCTGTCGCAATGAATTGCACGTTTCCTTCCGTGCCGATCTCATAAACCGTCAGAATGTTAGGATGATTCAGGGCCGAGGCAGTTCGCGCTTCATTTTTGAAACGGCTCAATTGCGCTTCGTCTGCCGTCAGGTTCTCCGGGAGAATCTTGAGCGCGGCTTTACGCCCGAGTCGTTCGTCGCGCGCCAGATAAACTTCGCCCATCCCACCGACACCGAGAAGCGCTTCGATTTCGTAATGACCAATCAATTTTCCAACTAATGCATTGACGTTGTCGTTAGGCACAAACTCGGGAGCGGCTTTAAAGGCTGGTATTTCAATAAAATTTTCTGCGCGGTCGTGCGAAATGAGCAATGACTCCACCTCGTGACGGATGTCCTGGTCATCGTGGCAGGACTGATCAAGAAATGCCGCCCGCTCCTCGGGTGCACGTTCGAGGGCTGACTGGAAAAGATCGATGACCTTTTCCCAGCGCTCAGTTTTCATCAGGTTGATTCCCCGCTCAGCTCCCGATAAAGCCATGCCTTCGCCGCCGTCCATTCTCGCTCCACGGTTCGGCGAGACATTTTCAGAAATTCAGCCGTTTCTTCCACGGTCAAACCACCAAAGTAGCGCAACTCGACGATCTGACTTTTCAGGGCGTCCTGGATCGCCAGCCGTTCCAAAGCCTCATCGAGATCGAGTAATTCCTGTGCCCGCGTTTCTGTTACTAACGCACCTTCATCCAGGGTCACTTTCAGCGCTGCGCCGCCTCGTTTCAGTGACTGGTGTTTACGGGCGTGATCAACCATGATGTGCCGCATGATCTGCGCTGCTGCCGCGATAAAATGTGTGCGGCCTTGCCAGACTAGCTTCCTGCTATCAACCAGCTGCAGGTAAGCTTCGTTCAGAACCGCGGTTGTTTGCAGCGTGTGGCCGGTACGCTCGCGGCTCATGTAATGATGGGCCAGCCGATGCAATTCAGGATGGACCAACGGGACTAACCGTTGCAGCGCCTCCTCGTCTCCATTGCTCCATTCGCCGAGCAGCTGGGTCACCGCTTGTCGCGTCGATCTGGGCGTTGTCATAGAGGGTTCTCGCCGCCGGAGATTCTATCACCATCAAGCCCTTTTAACAGCACAGGCAGAGCCCGCCCAAAAAAAATTGCGAATTCGTGGCGGATCTCGTGCGGCCTTTGCGCCTACGCACATGAACCGGCACAAAGAACAAACCCGCCGGCAAAAACCAAACCTTAGAAAGAAAAACCATGAAAACTAAAAAATCAGAAATCAATACCACTGCTCGCAAGGAAAAGCGGGCAGCCATGCAGCTGCCAATTCGTTCGACTGTCATAGCCGCCTTCGGCTTGCTATCGACGTTACTTCCAGCTGTTCAGACTGCACATGCACAGGATTTGAGACCATTCAGCTTCGACCTGGTACCGGCTTCGGCTGGTATAGCAAACTGCACCTCAATGCCGAACCCGGCGGCGACTGTTTCCGTTTTCCCGAGGGAGGATAGTCGGGGCGTGGATACGCTGGATTTGCATGCCGAGGGTCTGCGGCCCAATACGACATTTGCAGTCTTCCTGACTGAAATGCCGGTGCCACCCTTCGGCGCCGTTCAGTATATTGGGGACTTCACCACGAATCCGGCCGGCAGAGGACATGTGCGGGTGGATGCGATCATCGATGAGGCCTTTGCCTTTAACAACATCACCGGCGTCCGTACAGAGCTCAACCACGTAGTCTTCTGGTTCGCGGATCCGAATGATGACGAAGAATGTGTACCCGGTTCTGCTGCCGGACACTTCGACGGAGACAATAGTTCCGGAGTCGCGGCGATGTCTTCGAAGAACTTTCTTCCTGGCGCGCCACTTCCGTAACAACGAGGCACGACTCCTGTCGCTCGCGCGGAGAGCGAAAGCGCGTTGATCGCGCTTCCCTCCCGCGAGTGGCCCAGGAGGGGTGCCCAACGAATTAAAGACAACCAACCAAAACGAAAGAGACAGCGGCCATGAAAAAAGCAATTACTTCCAAGGGATCACTTCTCACCATTCTCAGTTTGCCGTCCATTTTTATTTTTCTTGCGATGGCATCGGTTAGTTTGGTGCTAGCCCAGACGACGCAAGCGGTCAACCCGCCACCGGATGGTGGCTATTCCGGAGGAAATACAGCGGAAGGGCAGGGCGCGCTTCTTAAGCTCACCAGCGGCACATTCAACACAGCGGTTGGTTTGTTTTCGCTTCGAAGCAACGTGGAAGGCAATTTTAATACTGCCATCGGCGCTGGTACGCTCTTCGTCAATACTGCGAATAACAATACAGCCACTGGCACAGGAGCGCTTGCAGCGAACACTATCGGTTCCGACAATGCAGCTAATGGAACCTTCGCTCTCTTAAGCAACACCACAGGTACCGAAAATGCCGCCTTCGGATCTAATGCTTTGATAAATACCAGTACCGGCGGCGGTAATACGGCCGTCGGTTTCAATGCGCTTCCTAACAATACCACCGGCATAACCAATACAGCTCTTGGTTTCAATGCCGGTTTTGGCATCACGACCGCCGATAACATTATCGTGATTGGCACCAATGTCAGCGGTCAAAACGTGGACCACAGCTGCTTTATAGGAGAGATCTTCGGCTCGACCGTTCCCAATAGTACTCCTGTTTTTATTAATTCGGACGGCAGGCTTGGTACAATCACCTCGTCACAGCGATTTAAGGAAGAAATCGAGCCAATGGCCCAGGCCAGTGAAACCCTCTTTGCGCTTAAGCCGGTTAAATTCCATTACAAAAAAGAAATCGATCCGACCAAAAAGGCACAGTTTGGACTTGTGGCCGAGGACGTAGAAAAGGTGAACCCTGACCTGGTGTTGCGCGATAAAGACGGGAAGGCTTACGGCGTGCGTTACGACCAGGTCAACGCGATGTTGTTAAATGAGTTTCTAAAAGAACACCGGCAAGTCGACACGCAACAAGCGATCGTTAGCGAGTTACAATCAACTGTCGCAAGCTTACGAAAGAACTTTGAGACTACCACTGAAAAGCAGCAGAAGGAGATCGAAGTT
Source organism: Candidatus Udaeobacter sp. (assembly GCA_036522635.1). GTDB lineage: Bacteria > Verrucomicrobiota > Verrucomicrobiia > Chthoniobacterales > UBA10450 > Udaeobacter. The sequence goes on from DATDFM010000130.1 coordinate 8,362, forward strand.
CTAACCTACGAGCTCAAACGTCAGAAGGCGCAAATTCAAAGAACAAGCGCCCGGATTGAGATTGGCACATCAATCTCGCAAGCGGTCCTAAATCAGCAGTGAAACCATTGGCCGACCGAAAAAGATAACCAGAAACAAAGATAAACATGAAAAACAGGAACATCGTTCTCGGAGGAAGTCTGCTTGTCTTTGCATGCCTGGCAACATTGCCACAATCGCGCGCGGTGAATCCTCCACCCGACGGAGGGTATCCCGGAAACAACACTGCCGAAGGGCAGGCCGCACTGCTTAATCTTACCAGTGGCACATTCAACACGGCGATCGGGTCCTTCTCGCTTAAGAGCACCACCACTGGGAAGTTTAACACAGCCATCGGCGCTGATACGCTTTTTGTCAGCACGGGAGACCAAAACACAGCCACGGGCGCGGGCGCACTTCTCAGTAACACGACCGGCGCTTTGAATTCGGCTAATGGAGCGTTCGCTCTTTTCTCCAACACACAAGGGGTTAACAATAATGCCCTTGGCGCTAGTGCACTTTTCTCGAACGTGAGCGGCGATTTTAACAATGCTATGGGCAGCTTTGCTCTTTCTTCCAACACAGCCGGATCAGGCAACAATGGTTTTGGTAACACGGCGCTCACCAATAACTTCACCGGCCGACAAAACACCGCCATGGGTGATATCGCGCTTCATGACAACAGAACCGGCAGCAACAACACTGCCATCGGCGCAGGTGCACTTAATTCCAACACTACTGGCGACAGCAACACGGCGGGGGGTGTAAACGCGCTCCTGAACAACACCACCGCCAGCGAAAACACGGCGTTCGGTGCTTTTTCGCTCCAAAACAATACCACTGGCGGCACCGTGGGTGGCAGCGGAACACTTGAGATGGGGTCGAACACTGCCGTAGGCGCGGAGGCGCTCTTCGGTAACACTACGGGAGGCGCCAACACGGCGCTGGGCTTCCATGCGCTCGGCAGTATTCGCGATGGCAGTTTCGCTACGGCTGTCGGGTTTAAGGCGCTTGGAAATTCTACAAGTGGCAGCAACGACGCATTCGGCTACAAAGCGCTTGGGAGCAACACCACCGGGTTTTTAAACACAGCGATCGGTGATCTTGCGCTGTCGAACAATACCACCGGCGCCTTCAACGTGGCAATTGGCGCCACTGCTGGAGCCACCGCAACGACGGGTACGAATAACATCTATATTGGTTTCGGCGTAAACGGCGTCGCCGGCGAAACCGGCGCCTGTTACATTGGAAGTATCTTCAACGCGACCTCGGTTGGAGGAACTCCGGTCTTGATCAATACTTTCGGCAAGCTTGGTACTCTCACCTCTTCAAGGCGCTTTAAGGAAGCAATCAAGCCAATGAACGAAACCAGTGAAGCACTCTTTTTACTCAAGCCGGCCACGTTCCGTTACAACAAGCAAATCGATCCCACTGGCACACCACAGTTCGGACTTGTCGCTGAGGAGGTCGAAAGAGTGAATCCCGATTTGGTGGTACGCGACAGGGAAGGAAAACCCTACAGCGTCCGTTACGATCAGGTAAACGCAATGTTGCTTAATGAATTCCTGAAGGAGCATCGAAAAGTTGAGGAATTGGAGGCGAGCGATGCCGACCAGTGGAGGGAAATCAAAGCTCTCGTGACGAGGGTGAAAGAGCAGGCGGCACAAATCCAGAAGGTGAGCGCCGCGATCGCGAGGAACAGAGCCACGTCAAACGTGGTTCTTAGTAATCCGTAAGAGCGGCTTTAAAAACCCAAACCAATCAGAGGAAGCCAAATTTTGACAAATCGAAACGCAATATTCACACCAATTTTCGTTACTCGTGCCTGCTTTGCGGTGTTGCCAAACTCGCAAGCGGTCAATCCGCCGCCCGATGGAGACTATGCTGGAGGCAATACGGCAAAAGTCGCCGTTAGAGCGCAAGATAAAGCTCGACCGATCGCCGCGATGATGGTAAGACCTTCCCAGATTTCGTCATCTGACAGTTTCAACTTATCTTCGGCACGGCTGAATAAGCCACACGAGCTGGATCTTCGCTGAAACACCGTTTAGCGCAATCTCCAGCTCTAACTGTAGCCCTGAGTCAGCCGAAGTGAGGCCTCTTCAACGCGCCTCGCGTGGATGGTTCCTGGTTCTGGGTGGAACGGTATCCCTATTAATTCGACTACATGAATCAAGCCTTAACAAAAGAAAACTATGACAATTGAATCGACAACAAATTCCAATAATCGCTCCTCTGGTTTGCGTCGGCTACTTCTCATCCCGTTGGTGCTCGTCTGCGTCGGTTTATTTCCACAAGCGCAGGCAGTAAGTCCCGCGCCGGACGGCGGCTATCCAGGGGGTAACACGGCGGAAGGTCAGAGCGCCCTTTTTAGCTTGGCCGGTGGTGGTTACAATACGGGCCTTGGTTTCTTTGCGCTAAGGAGCAATACCACGAACAGCTTCAACACTGCGATCGGTGCTGGGGCGCTTTTTGCCAACACCGCGAACAACAATACTGCTACTGGCGCGGGATCGCTTTTAAGCAATGGTACCGGCCAATGGAACACGGCCAATGGAGCGTTCGCGCTCCTTAGCAACACCATGGGCATCAGCAACACGGCCAACGGTTTTAGTGCGCTCAAAAGCAACACCACCGGCGCTGCCAACACGGCCGTCGGTTCGTCTGCGCTCCTTCTCAACACTGGTGACTTTAACACGGCCAACGGTTTTAGTGCCCTCCAAAACAACACGACCGGCCAGTTGAATATCGCCTTGGGCGTTGACGCCGGATCCGCCGTTACCACGGCTAATAACGTGATTTGTATCGGCACTTCGGGTGCGAATGTGGATAACACTTGCTTTATCGGCAACATTTATGGGACGAATGAAAGCGGCTCGATCTCGGCAGTCTATGTAAACAGCGACGGTCAACTTGGCACTCAGGCGCCGTCGTCCGCGCGGCGATTTAAGAAGGAGATCAAGTCAATGGAGCAAGCCAGCGAAGCTATCCTGGCGCTTAACCCGGTGACGTTTCACTACAAGAGTGACAAGACAAATATCCCTCAATTCGGTTTGATAGCCGAGGAAGTTGCCGAGGTGAACCCAGACCTGGTAATGCGCGATGAAAAGGGCGAGATCTACACCGTGCGATATGAGGCGGTCAATGCGATGTTATTGAACGAGTTCCTTAAGCAGCACTGTAAGGTGGAGGAACAAGAGACAACCATCGCACAACAGCAGAAGCAGTTTGAGTCGAAGCTAGGGCGGCAAGAAAAGAATTTTATGTCACGGCTCGCCCAACAACAGAAACAAATCGATGAACTGGCTGGGCGTCTCGGGAAACTGAGCGCACAGCTTGAAGTGAACAAACTTGCGCCGCAAGTGGTGAACAATCCTTGAAGCTGCGCCCGCACCAAGAAAAACAGCAGCATTTTAACAACCAGGCCGTCACGCTTCACCGCGTGGCGGCTTTTTGTTTCGCGCGCCGACCGCTCGCCGCTCTTTGGCTCGCCCGCGTCGGGCACGGTTAAGCACGCTACGCGGCGTCAACTGAGGGCCGCCGCAGCAGTTCGATGACCTCTTAGCGCGTGGATAGGGTGTCATCATACGGCATCCCGCGACGCCGCAAATTCCAACGCGGCCGGAGCCGATCAAAAAATTGCGCAACCGTGGCGGGTTTGAGGGGATCGCCGCGCTTTCGCACATGAACCGGCACAAACAAAAAACGCCGGCAAAACCAAAAGAGAAACCAAAGCTTAGAAAGAAACAAACCATGCAAACTAACCAATCAATAACAAAGTTAAACAATCATGCTTCGACTATCATAGCCGCGTTCGGCTTGGTGTCGGTGCTACTCACAGTCAGTCAGACTGCAAAGGCGCAGATCCCTCAATCGGACGCGGCTCCCGTGCCGACCGTATTCCAGGCGGCCGGACCAGATGCCGCTTCAATCCAGAGCTCAGTCGATGCCTTTCGTGCTGCGTTGGGCGACAACAACCTCAACAATCCAGGCCCGCTTCAAAAGGGCCGGCGTGAGATTAACTGGGACGGCGGCAATCCAAACATCCTGGACACGACCGCTCCAGTAAATCCGTTCCTCGTGTTCCTGAATACGCGAGGCAGCCAGTTCAAAACACCCGGAATCGGGCTTTCACAGGCTCCTCCGTCGGGAGGCCTACAGGGCGGGTTGGCGGTGCTGTTTGGCAATCCAACATATGCTACCACCTTCAGGACGTTCAGCGCGTCGCGTTTGTTCACTCCCGTAGGGAGCAACATCACCGAGGCGTCCTTCTCCATACCGGGTACCATGGGCAATGCCCCGGCAGCCGTCAGGGCGTTCGGCGCGGTCTTCACAGACGTTGATCAACAGAATGGCACCCCTTCGCCAAGGTTCAGCAACGCCAGATCGAGCACGTTCATCGAGTACTTCGACCAAAATGGCAGGCCATTGTTCAAGAGCTTGGTTCCGGCTGCTCCGGGCAACGGAAACTTGTCCTTTTTCGGAGTCAAGTTTGACGACGCCCGCATCGCTTCGGTCGTGATCAAGACCGGCGACGTTGCTCCAGGTCCGAACGACGATGCCCGCCATGATGTTGTGATGATGGACGACTTCATCTACGGCGAGCCACAACTCCTCGGTAACTGAAGTGAGATTCCGCGTTAGTTTTATGGAAACGCCAGCCACCTGAATACAACGCGGTCTAATCCATACTACCTAACGAGACTAAGGAGCTGCCGGGCGATAGTTAATCCCCGGCAGCTCCTGTTTTCTCCAGGGAGCGCGCGCGTCTCGCGTGCTGATGAACGTGTCTTCCGTCCACGAACTTTCCTTCTGTGGCCGCTACGCTGTGTCGAGGCGTTCCTGTGTAGCGTCGGCCGCAAATTCTCGCGGAGAACGAATAGAGCGACGACCGGGCGTCGACGTTTATTCGGGCAAGCAGTTTTTATTCTCCCGGTACCGGTGGTTGCGAACCCGAAGCATTTGACCGATCGAACGGCCCACCTTGTCCGTGTCCATAATTTCTTCCGCCAGCACTGCCACCATGATGCCGATGATGCTGCGAAGAATCGTTCGACGAATCGTCATTCGCGCAGGCAGAGATGGAGAGCGCACAGCCCAGGCAGAACAAACTTAGACCGGCCTCAACGAATTTGAGGCGATTTGAAACCCCCATGAACAAAATGACCGGCACAAACGCAGAATAGTTACAGAATCTTCCAAAGTCCGGTGGGAGAATTCTGGAAACAAAATTTTTGTGTGCTTCATATCCTTCGTGGTAAATGAGA
>DATDFM010000131.1:0-33589 GCA_036522635.1 Candidatus Udaeobacter sp.
GCAGTGAACCAATCGCGTGACGCGTCGTCGCGCAACACGTTAAACACCGGAAGCGCGTGCGCGGCCGCATCGATACCAGTGACGTTCACCTGGCGAAGTTTTTCGGCGTAAGTCAGCACGTCATTGAGTTGTTTCTGGAAAATTCTTGCTTCCTCATCCGTCAGGTCGATCCGCGCCAACCTGGCAACGTATGCGACATCGAGCTCGGAAGTTTCGGCCATGTCAGGCGCTCAGGGGTGCAGATGACTGATAAGCCACATGACCGCGATTGCTAACGCCGCCAAGAGAATGAGAAAGACAATCCGGCCCTGCCGTCGCTCTTTGCGCAACGCCCGAGGCCGCCGGCGCCTTTCCTCTGTGTCAAACAGCTGCGGCGCTTCCATTGCAATCGACACATGAAACCGTTTTTCGACAACGTTGTTGGGGGGCTTGCGGTCCGGTTGTCGCGCTGGAGATTCGTTCTGCGCAAGCGCCTGTGATTGTGTGACGATGCGCTCCAGGCTTTCGACCTTCTCGCGCAACTGCGCCTCTTGTTGTGCTATTTCTTGTTGCTTGCGGTGAAGCGGCGGGGCCGGTTTACGCGAACGCCGAAACATCGCCATCACTTACTGTTCATCAAAACAAGAAGGACGATGGCAACGATCCCAAAGAGAATCAGCGGCAAAGTGAGTGCGAGGCCAATCTGCAACCACTCGAAAAACGAACGCCCTTCGGTATTTTCGTAAGCGGCCGCGGTCGTGTCTGGCAACGACTGGTCACCATTGCTGCTATTGGCTGCTTGCAAACGGCTGCGGTGTTCGTTGTACTCCGTGCGAGCGTCGTCTACCGTGCTTAGCGCGCGGCTCAGTTCCTTGTGTAGATCCGACGGATTCCAGTTCCTCGGATCGATTGCTTCAACCAATTCCAAATGTTGCGCGAAACTTTCGCGAGCCACACGGATTTGCTCCAGCCTGCTTTGCGCGTTGTACGCTTCACGTTCGAGCACCACCAGCGCGCGCGTCAGTTTATCAGTCATTTCCCCGCGACCCTGTTCCAATTCGTCCTGCCGACGACTCAGTTCTTCCAGTTCGCGTTTCTGTTTTTCGATCTGCTCTTGCTGGCGCTTGAGTTGGAGAAGTTGCTCCTGCGCTTTTTGAACCTGGTTATCCAAGTGTTCGGCAGATGGCTCTTCCTCGGTCAGGTCGAGCATTTGTTCAAGCGGTCGGGGTTTTTCTGCCATTACAATCGCGTCGCCTTCCAGGCTCGTCGTAGCGGATATTGGCTTCGCCGCGTTAAATCGTCAAACCGTTAAATCGTTAAATCATTAAAAATCTGCATAACCGCGCCGCGTTGTGATGCGTTCGTTCTAACGCCCGGGCATCATTTCGAGAAGAAAACCTCTGAAATATTCGGTTTCAGGAATTGTCGGCAGCACCGGATGATCTGCCGCTTGCTCGAACCGGCATAGTCGACGTACGGATCGACGCGCGTCCACAAGCGCGTCCGTGATTGTTTGCAAAAATGCCGAGTCGTCAACGTGGTGCGAGCAGGAGAAGGTCGCCAGCAAACCGTTTTTCGTTAACAGCTTGAACGCACGCATGTGCAGTTCCCGATAACCGCGCATTGCGTCGCGCACGCCGCTCTTGGTCCTGGTAAATGATGGCGGATCGAGGACGATCAAATCGTATTGCGCGCCTGCTTTTTCGGCTCCGCGCAAGAATTGAAATACATCCTGCTGCATCCAGTCGACTCTTAGCTGGTTGCGCTCGGCGTTTCTCTCTGCCGCGGCAATGTTCTGTGAATTCTCTTCAATTCCGGTTACTTCCGTTGCACCTTCGCGCGCACATGCCAACGCAAATGCCCCTTGATTTGTGAAGCAATCCAGAACGCGCCGGCCGCGAGCGTGCTGCGCCACAATTCCATAATTGTGCTTTTGATCGAGATACAAACCGGTCTTGTGTCCGCGCAAAAAATCGACTTCGAGTTTCACGCCCGCTACTTCGACCACCATTTGTGACGGAGTTCCACACAGAACCCCGCTGCGTAATTCTAATCCCTCCGCCTTCCGCACCGGCGCGTCGTTTCGTTCGATGATGCTAAGCGATTGTAGGGCAGCCCCGAACGCATTCGGGGTTGCCGTACAAAAAACGTGCTGAATTGCCGCCACGATCGAATCCTTTCGCATGTCCATAGCGAGCGTAAGCGTTTGCAAGACGAAATCGTTGCCGTAACGATCGACAATTACGCCCGGAAGACCGTCGCTTTCACTCCACACCACGCGGCGCAGCTTTGCATCGATGTTTCGCCGATCCCGATATTCGGAAGCTTGCTCGATGCGGCGCAGGAAAAAATCGTCATCAAGATCCTGCCGTCGACGGGAGAACCGGCGCGCAACAATTTGCGATTTGGAATTGTAGATGGCGCTTCCAATCAAATGGTCTTTGCCGTCCTTCAGCGAAATCACATCGCCATCCGCGGGTTTTCCGAAAACCTTCAATACTTCGCTGGAAAACACCCAGTCGTGACCGTGGAAAATTCGGGCCCGCGGTTTAACAACAATTCCGGCCATAGAGGAATGCAACGTCCAACGTTCAACCCGCCTTCGCAATGCCATGGCACGGCATGCGATTAACGCTTTGATGAAATCCCCATGTTTCCGAAGCTTCTGTGACCATGGTCCCAGTGTTGGAAGTTCCCGAGCGGCCTTCTATTTCGATCATCGCTGCGGTTTTATAACGGCCAGGCTTCCGTGGATGAATTGTGCCGGCGCGTGGCGGAAGTGTTGCTGCGCATGTCGGCGCAACACGAAGTGATCCTCGTTAATGGTGGCAGCCACGATCGATGCTGGGAGACGATTTCGGAATCATGTTCGCGATCACCGCGGCTGCGAGGCCTCAACCTAAACGGGTAACTATGTTCAGCATAATGCGCTTACTTGTGGCATCCGCGCGGCATATACGACCTGGTCGCAACCGTGGATAATGACATGCACCCATCCGTCCGAATTCCGCGGCCGCTGGCGCGATTGAAGCAAGGATTTGATGTGGTTTATGGCGCACCAGAAGCAATGCGCGAAACAGCAATAGTAGTCCACCAAACCTAGCTATTTGCTAGTCTCCAGTAGACCTCGCGTTGAAGTCATCTATCCTTCTGGCCCACTGCACCTGGCAGCATCAGGACTAAACCGCCAGCTTCCAACACCCGGTGCCAACCAGGATCGATGGATTTCAGTGTCGCTAATACTCTCAGGCTTTCAGATTCGGGAACTGCCACGGCATTTGCGCGGCCGGTCTGTATCACCTGACGAAATTTCGGTTCCCAGGACTTCAGTTGGTCAGAACCGAAGCCCCGCTCTCCGTTGACAAAAGCCTGTGCTTGACTGCGGAGATTGCCCTCTTCCGGGTTGCCGGCATTGGCGAAATAATGGGTTACCAGTCGGGGCGCGACCACTTTCATTTCAGGAAACAGGAGCGGCAACTCGCAGCCGGCCGTCCAAACGGGTGTAAGCAGCTTTGCGTGCGCGATGTATTTGCCGGCAGCTTTGGCAAAATCAAGGTTCGCCGGGAGCAGCTGGTATTCGCCGGGTGACTTCCATCCAATGCCAAGTCTGGCATCTTTTGGAAGTATTGAAATTCCATGATAGCTACCAACGAAGCTGACAACGATCGCTGAAAGTGCGAACACTGTTGTTAACCGTTCCGTGATCGCATTCCCTTTGTACGCCAGCTGCTGCCTTGCAGCTGGTATCAAGGCGCATAGCAAAGGCAGTTGCAGAAGATATGCGAGTCGGAAGTAAGTTGGCGCGAGGATGTTTCCCATCCACCAATGCGCCAGTAACGGATTCAAACAAAACAGCCAGACAGCACAAAGGTAAAAGAAGAGAAAGAACCCGGTGCGCCCTCTAACAATCAGCAGCGGCACGGTAATCATTAGCACTGCGGCACGGAGGTAGTCGGCGCGTCCACCAATGGCATAGTCCACCGCTTCGGTCCATGGCATGTATCTCGGCCCCAGCATGTGAATGTCGGTCGGCTTCGGGATGACATCCAATTTCACTAAAGCAAGTATTCCGATTGGATACGCGAGCGGCAACATTAGTAACACGCCAAGACCTATCAGCTTCCACAAAGCTTCTCGGGTGCTCCGTTCGAACAGTTCGAGAGTGAAGAAAGCTACCCAGCAGCAGACGCTAATTGCTGGGAGCAGGTAGAGGGCCGGGTTGCTTAGGCCTACACCGGCGATGCCCAAAAGTGTAAGCCACACCAGGTCAGTTGGATTACCTTGGCGGAGGAACCGGTAATTGAGCGCCAGCGCGATCGGCAAAAACAAAATGAGCACGATTGCCTTACCCTGCCAAAGGTAGCCGGCAACTGTTGAAAATCCTACCCATCCACCAGGATCGGCGCCCTCTACTGACTTTGCAGCACCAAGTAACACGCCGAATGAAGATTTGTCAGCGAGTAATAGAAAACCAATGCCGAACAGCGCTCCGAGCGCCGCTGCCCACCGCTCTAAGCCGAACGTTCTGACGCACCAATAGAAAACAAAAGGGACAAAAGACGCGACGATCGCGTGGTTGACCACCTGGTAAAAATACAGAGGATCGACCCGAAGGTAGTGCGCAAGAAAGCCCGTGAGCATCTCATAACTTGTTGCCAAATGGACCGGCGAAAATGCTGCCGCATCCATGTCAACGCTCGTCTGGCGCAGGAAGACAGGCTGGGAAAGATTGAGTAGTTGACTAAGAGCTCTGTGGAAATAGACCACGTCGTCCTGGTTTGGCCGTCGCACATACAGGGCTGTGAGAGCGTACCCCAAACCCAAAAACAGCAGAAGGACGTGGGAAGGATGAAATCGATAGCCTTTGCCAGGAATTGCATTCGTTTTTTTCCAAAAAAGGCCGAACAGAGAAAACCCGGCTATCGCGATTCCTATAAAACACCACGTGATAATGTGCGCTGGCCATCTGGCGACAAGAACGAGGTCATAGGCGAACGTCCAAAATGCGATTGTGGCTATCGGCAACAATAGAATATCGCCTACATGGGATCGATCCCATGGTTTGGAAATCCGAATAGATTTTATCCAGGAATCCTTTGCAATCGGGCCTGTCCGTGCGGCGCCCTCTGAAAGATTAGAGCGGATTCTCACTCGTTTAACCCGGCACAAGCAGATAAATCGAGACCAGCGCAAGCAGAAAATAGGGAACAAGCACCGCGCCGCCTGCATAATCTTTCGCGAGTCGCTGCCTAAAAAACAATGCTATGATCGCCGCTGCCGAAATCACGGCGCCGCAGAACGCGACCGTCGAATCTCGCAGGACAAGCACAAGCACGCAGCCAAGCCCGCTTAGCACACCGGCAGCGACCTCGAGGATTGTGAGAGCACTAAGCAGGGCAGGAACAAACCCCGCCAGTGGACTCTTGGCAAAATGTCCTTTTAGCCATTCAAGGTTACCGCGGCGATTGAGCATCTTACCAATACCCGATTGGAGGAAAAGAATCGCCAGAAGAGCAGCGACCGAAATCTGCATCACGTAGATTGCGCTGACGAACGTTCGCAAAGCTGCCATGATCCACCCAGCTTATTCGAAATAATAAAGATTTGTCGATGCCCTGAATCTTCGTTCAGCAAAAAAACGATGCGGTGACGGGCATTCGCTGGTGCGTGGCTTATTCAGGTAATTCCAACGTCTGGCCAGCTGAATTTGGATCAGCCGGCGTTCGAGTCCAACGGATATCGAGTCTACGACACATGCCGGGTTGTTTCCGACTGCGAGGTTGATCTTGGCGCGCTTGTCGGGGTCGCACGTCGTTTTTACTAGACGCTCGGCAGCAAACGTTGAACGTTCGCTCTTTCTAATATGCAAACATCTCCGCAATCCTTAATTGATCTTCAGGGAATCAAAAAACTGCGCAGCGGCAAGGTGCGCGAAGTATTCGATCTGGGTGAGACCCTGCTCTTTGTCGTCACGGATCGGATCTCCGCCTTCGACGTGATTCTTCCGGATCCGATTCCGTACAAAGGCGCAGTGCTTAATCAGATTTCCGCGTTCTGGTTCAAGCGATTCGACAACATTCCGAACCACTTTGTGACAGCGAGGTTCGACGAGTTTCCCGTCCAATTGCAGCCGTTCCGGGAACAGCTCGCCGGACGTTCCATGATCGTAAAAAAGACCCAGCCGTTGCCGGTAGAATGCGTGGTGCGCGGTTATCTGGCTGGTTCCGGTTGGAAGGAATATCAGGAATCGCAGAGCGTTTGCGGCATTAAGCTGCCGCCAGGACTAAAGCAGGCGTCCAAATTGCCCGAGCCAATTTTCACCCCGGCAACGAAAGCCGAAACAGGTCACGACGAAAATATTGACATGACACGATGCACCGAGATTCTTGGCAAAGACCTGGCTGAGCGCGTAAAGACTCTTAGTCTCGACATTTATTCACGCGGCCGCGCTCATGCGGACCAGTGTGGGATCATCGTCGCAGACACGAAATTTGAGTTCGGCACGATTGGTGATGATTTGCTTTTGATCGACGAATGTCTGACACCGGATTCTTCCCGTTTCTGGCCAAAAGACGATTACACGGTTGGGCAAAGCCCGCCGAGCTTCGACAAGCAATTTGTGCGCGATTATCTGGAGACACTCGACTGGGACAAAACTCCCCCTGCCCCGCGTCTGCCGAAGGAAGTGATGGAAAAAAGTTCGGCAAAGTATGTTGAGGCGTTTCGTCGTCTCACCGGTGGTGAGTTGGTGGACGTGTAAGGGACTTACCCGGTCGATAACGCTGTCATGTTGACCGCAGCGAAACATCTCTGGCTTTATAATGCGGTCCCGATTTTTGGAACAATCAGAGATTTTTCGTTCGCGCTCAGAGTGACATATGGGCCGGCCTGACATTTTGTTCATCATGACCGACCAGCAGCGGTTCGACACGATCGCTGCTCTGGGGAACTCGCACATCTACACGCCGAACATGGATCGGCTGGTGCGAAGGGGAATCAGTTTCTCGAACGCATACGCGACATGCCCGGTTTGCGTTGCTGCGCGCTATACGATCCGCACCGGATGTGAGCCGGCGACGACGCGCGTTTTCAGTAATGCAAAGGCGGATGCTACACTGGACCAAGCCGTGGAGATGGAAGCGCGTTGCGGGTCCTACCTGGGTCGAACGATGTCGCGCCTCAATTATCGAACGTTTGGAGTCGGAAAGTTCCATACAAACCCTTGGAACGAAGACCTCGGCTTTGAAACAATGTGGCGCTGCGAAGAAACGTACCATCCACCAAATCGCGAAGGCGATGATTACGGTTCCTGGCTGCAGCGGGAGCATCCCGGGTTCGATTTTCTCGAGCAGCCCATGGGTGAACGGACTGAGATGTTTTACCTTCCCCAGCGAAGCCCGCTTCCAGCAAATCTCGGCGGCGAATGGTGGACCGCTGATCGCACTGTCGACGAAATCACAAAGTCCAATGATTCGCGGCCGTTCTTCGGATTTGTGTCGTTTGTGGGACCGCATCCGCCTTTGGCTCCGCCAATTCCTTTCAACCGAATGTACAATCCCGATCGATTGCCCGAAGCTGTCCTCGGAAAAATCGAGGAAGATCACCTGGACGAAGAAATTCCTTTCATGCGTCATGCGGTTTGGGCGGACGCAATCAACCCGGCATTAACAAAAATCGTTAAGGCGCGTTACTACGGCGAGGTCACTTATCTGGATTATTGTCTCGGGCGAATTCTCGATGCGATCGAAGCGCGCCCAAACTCCGACAATGTTCTCATCTGTTTTTTTTCCGATCACGGCGATCTGCTGGGCGACCATCACGGGTGGCAGAAACAAAACTTCTTTGAGGCGGCTTGTCGCGTTCCATTGCTCCTCAGTTGGCCGGCCGCGTTGCCCGCCGGAACTGAGCGAACTGAACTGATCAGCCTGGCGGATCTTTTTGGAATTGCCACCGGCGCTGCCGGCGGATGCGAGACACGCCAAGGAATCGACGTACTCAAAATGCTGCGCGGCGAATTCACGCCGCGGCAATATCTCGTTGGAATGGTGGAAATTCCCGGCTGGCAGGATTTCAAGATCATGATTCTGACAGACGAGTGGAAATACATCTTCATGGCAAACGGCGGACGGGAACAGCTCTTCAACCACAAAAAAGATCCTAACGAGTTGTCGAACTGCGTTACCTCGTCGCCTGCGACCAGGAAGGATTTAAATGCTCTGGCCGTCAAGGCGTGCCGAGTTCCAGGCGCAACCGAGGCGCTCGATGGCGACAAGCTCCGCGCATTTCCATTCCGTCAACGGCCCCCGATCCGTATCTATCAGTTCGACCGCTCGCGGGGCGTGTTCGGGTTTCCCGATAAACCTCAAGACGCGCTGAAAACTTTCGATCGCGTTACGTTGAGATCGTTGGACTGAAAATGGAACGAGGTTTAAACGATCGGGAAGATCTTGGCCTCGGCCTTAAGCCCGGCGGCCCGCATTATCGTGCTTACGTCGGTCCGCCGGAGGATTACGATTTGATTGCCGCGATGACATTCAATCTTCTGACCACACTGGGCCTGCGCCAGCACCATTCGCTGCTTGATGTCGGTTGCGGGTCGTTGCGAATCGGACGGCTTCTAATTCCGTACCTGAACCGGGGAAAATATTTTGGCGTCGAGCCTAACGAATGGCTGGTCGAAGAGGGAATCAGGCGGGAGCTGGGGCAATCGCTCGTGGAAATCAAAGGTCCGACGTTTCTCTTCACCGATTCACCCGAGAGCATCGCGAAAGCGGAAATCGCATTTAATTTCGCTGTGGCTCAATCGATCTTCAGCCATTGCGGACTCGGCCTAATCAAAGCCTGGTTGTCGGCAATCTCCCGTTCACTTGCCGAGGATGGAGCATTGCTTGCCACTTTTCTAATCGGCGACCAAGACGCCGCGCAATCGGGGTGGATTTACCCCGAATGTGTGAATTACCAGCCGGCTACATTGGAGCGCTCGGCCGCAGAGGTAAACCTGCGATTTGAAATCCTGGATTGGAAACACCCGCGGCAGACGTGGGCGCTTTTTGCTGCGCCCAAGTTTGATTCGACTTGGTTCAAGGACAGACCTCTCACCTGGAACGCAGCACTTGAAAGCCGTTATCATCGAAGATAAGCAGCTTTGAACCACATGACACCAGCAACTCCGCCTGGTAACGCCACAGCGTTCAAGCCGCGGCACGTTCCCGCGCTCGACGGTCTGAGAGCGATCGCAGTTTTGATGGTGCTGTTCGCGCACTTCAAGGAGGCAACGCCGCGTTGGATATGGCAGGTTCTTCACCAGGGAGGTTTCGGCGTCTATCTCTTTTTCGTTCTGTCCGGCTTTTTGATCACCAGAATTCTACTGTCAGAGAAAGAAAAAACAGCTTACTTCCGTAATTTTTATGCGCGACGGACATTACGCATTTTTCCGCTCTACTACGGAGTGCTGGCGCTACAGTTTTGGGTGCTGCTCCCAATGTTTCCAACGCCGCACATTTTGGCTGACGCACATTATCAAGGATGGCTTTGGGCGTACGGTTATAACATTCTAGCCGCCGTTAAAGGTCATCTTTTTTTCACATCCGATTGGATGGTCCTGGGACACTTTTGGACGCTTGCGGTTGAAGAACAATTCTATCTTGTTTGGCCCTTCATTGTGTTGGCGTTATGTCGTGAAAGCCTGCTGAAACTTTGCGTCGGAATCGTGGCATTGACGCCAATCTTGCGGTTGGCCTTCTACGCGGCTGGTGCAAATCGATACTGGGTTACGATGTTTACAATCTGCCAGATGGATTCACTGGCACTCGGAGCAGTGCTCGCCTGCCTAGAATCATCCGGCCGTTTGAATGCGTTTTTGCCGATGGCTCGGCGGGTTGTGCTGGGGCTTGGTGCGATCCTCGTCATTTGTTCATTTTTCTATCCCCGGTCGCCAGAGAGTACGTTACCTCTTATTTTTTATCACGGAGCGGTCGCCTTGTTTTTTGGCGCCGTTGTGGCGTTGGCAGCCTGCGGAGTATTCCGCTGGGTGGACAATCGTGTGCTCCGGGAAGTGGGCCAGAAGAGTTACGGAATGTATGTGTTCCATATTCCGCTATTAGTGCTCGCGGTCCGCTACATCCACTTGCCTTCCCGCTTGCAGCAGTGGGTCGGGCATCCCTACCTCGCAGACATAATCTTTTTTTCCGCGATGATCATCATCACGTACGTGGTCGCCTTCATCAGCTACAATGCTTACGAAAAACACTTTTTGAGACTTAAACGATTTTTTGGTGGCGACCGGTCCCGAAAAGAAAATATTCCTGACATCCAGAATGCCGTGGTCGTTCAGGGCGGCCAATGCGAATTGGCCAGGAATGAAACGGTTGTGTCGTCTTGAGGCATCGTGCCGAAAACTGGAGCCAAACGTGACGACTGCATCGTGCACACAGAACATGGCGCAGATTTCTGATGTGAAATTTCCAAAGCAGAATTTCACCAAGTTACCCTAACGAGTCTGATTTGCCCCGTCTCGGTGGCCATTTATGCAATCAAAAGATAGAAGCAACGACGAGATTTTCGCCGCGCCGCTGACGGTCGACAACGTGACCGACTGTTACTTTTATCACACGATGGAACTCCCCGGTTACGGAGTCATCGAAGGGCGTGATTGGGATTTGCGTGGCCGCGTAGATGAATACCTCGGCAACGTCAATTTTGCTGGCAAACGGGTCTTAGAGATCGGCCCCGCCAGCGGCTTCTTAACATTCGAGATGGAAAAGCGCGGCGCCGACGTGATCTCTGTCGAAGTTACAGATGAGCACGGCTGGGACTTCGTTCCGTATCCACGCGCAAGATTGAACGAAGTCTTCGGCCCACGTGAAATCGTGATGCAACAGTTGAAAAATTCTTACTGGTTCAGTCACGCCGCGCTGCAATCCAAGGCTAAAGTGTTCTATGGCGATGCCTATGATTTGCCTGCGGCGCTAGGGCAGTTCGACATCGCCGTAATGGGAGCACTGCTCCTCCATTGTCGCGATCCGCTTCGGATCGTCGAGCAATGCGCAAGAAGAGCAAAGACGCTCATCATCGTGGATAAATTGTATCCGGAGTTGGAAGGCGCACCTGTATGTCGTTTGGCTCCGACGGCGGAGAATTTCGTCTGGCATACGTGGTGGCATTTCAGCACGCAATTGATCACACAATTCCTGGCGGTAATGGGCTTCACGACTTCGGAGCCGACGACGCACGAGCAGTTTCATCGCGGACGAGCACACACGCTTTTCACTATCGTCGGACGGCGAGAGTGAAGCGTCACACTAGGGCTGAATTGACAGTCCGGTCCGGTTTTGGGTAAAAGCAGTGCTTGTAACTATTGTGCCAGTCAACTGCCGATGCGAGCCATGATCGATGATCTAAAGCCGATATGCAGGCAGACGCGGTTCAGAAAGGTGGTCTATGTCGTGTTGCTCATTGCGGCTGGCGCCGCAGTTGCCCCGATAAAAGCGCGGCTTCCCAGGCGCAGGTGCCCAGAGTGCTTTCCGTTTCTGCATACGCTAAGAGAGAACTTTGACACGGTAACACCGCCAGTATTGCCGGTGGGATGGCTGGCGACAAACACGCTGGGACCGCCGCCGCTCTGGGTAACGTCAGATAACGGCGGGCCCATCCCTCCTGCAGACACACCGCCCAACGCTGCCTTCATCGATGATCCAGCTGTATTAAGCGACAAACGACTCGACTCGTTTCCCTTCTCTTTTTTCGAACAGTGCTGCCCGCATTTGTCATTCCGGCACAACTTCAATCTGGAAGCCTCTGGCGTTGATCCTAATGTCGGCTTTGACGGCGGAGTGCTGGAGCTCAGCACCGACGGCGGAAACACCTTTCAAGAGATCCCTGACAGCGCTTTTCTAATGGGCGGTTACAACCGCACGATCAGCACCGATCGAGGCAGCCCCATTGCTGGTCGTCAGGCATGGAGCGGCAACTCAGGAGGTTTCATCACAAGCGTAGTAATCCTGCCAACGATTCAGACGCCCGGTGGCGGGAGACTTAGGTGGAGACTGGCTAGCGATAACACTGGGTCTGGCGAAGGCTGGCGAGTTGATACGATCACCATTAGCTGGTGTGCCGGTTCAATCCCGTGTACTTCTCAACCTGGCCCAACGCCCGCGCCACGTCCCCTATCCTCGGCACCGCCAAGTCCTCACGCTACGCCCAGATTTACGCCGGCTCCCCGCCGGAGCCCGTGACGAAAACGCCAATCTGCAACGGCGTTTGTGTCGGACGCCTCGGCGGTTCGCAGAAATGCGCTCTAAAGCAAATCGCCGACGAGTGATTTCTCTTCTTTGAGCTCTGCTACCGATGCGTCAATTTTCCCGCGACTGAAATCGTTGAGCGGAACGCCTTGCACGATTTCCCACTTTCCACCACGCACACGGACGGGGAATGACGAGATCAACGCTTTCTCAACGCCATAACTCCCATCTGAGCAAACTGCTACGCTGTGCCAATTATCGCTCGGCGTGTCGTTACGAAGAGAATTCACCGTATCGACGATCGCATTCGCAGCCGAGCCAGCTGACGAAAGCCCACGCGCCTTAATGATGGCCGCGCCACGCTGTTGCACGGTCGCAATGAAATCCCCCTTTAGCCATTTGTCGTCTGCGATCACGTCATTCGCGGGACGACCATCGATTCTGGCGTTGTAGAAATCCGGATACTGAGTCGATGAGTGGTTCCCCCAGATGGTCATGTTTGTCACTGAGCGAATGCTCACGCCAGCCTTCTGGGCGAGCTGCGCGCGAGCGCGGTTTTCATCCAGCCGGGTCATGGCGAACCAGCGGTCGCTCGGGATATTTTTCGCGTTATTCATCGCGATCAGGCAATTGGTATTGCACGGATTTCCGATGACGAGCACGCGCACATTGGCCGCCGCATTTTTTTGAATGGCTTGACCTTGTCCTATGAAAATTTTGCCATTGATCCCGAGCAGATCCTTCCGTTCCATGCCGGCCTTGCGGGGCACGCTTCCGACTAACAACGCCCAATTGACGTCGCGAAAACCCTCATGGAGATCGGCAGTTGGTGTCACCGATTCAAGGAGCGGGAATGCGCAATCGTCCAATTCCATGACCACACCTTCCAGCGCGCCGAGCACGGCCGGGATTTCGATTAGATTAAGGCTGACCGGTTGATCAGCCCCGAACATTTGGCCGGACGCGATGCGAAATAGAAGAGCGTAACCGATGTGCCCGGCGGCGCCGGTCACAGCGACTTTAATCGGAGTTTTCATGGCGCAATTAGCCATAAACATCTTCCCGAGCAAAGCCGAACACAGTTCTCGTCATGTGGAGCGAAGCCGAGACATCCCGCCGAAAGTACATGCAACTCGTGCCACGAGATGAAAAGCCCGGGCTTACCTCGAAAAGATTCGCAGTTGTGGTGCAGCCTAGGCTTCGCTGGGAATGACACGAATTGCAATCCGGTTAAATTCTATTGTCGATGTACCCGACGAAATTAGGCAAGATCATCAATCTCTTCGAATCGCTACCCGAAGATGAACGGCGCGAGACCCTTGTTTCATATGCCGACAACGCGAAGAAGCAAGAACCGCGCGAAAGTGAGAAGTTCGATCTGGTCGATGTACGCAAGGACGAGGAATGTACAGACACAGTCGGCGTTTACCTGCAAGTCGATGAGCGGGGCAAGGCACACATCCGGATGACTCTTGGTCCGGAAGTACAAACGCTTACGCGCGCGATGACGGCCATTCTTTGCAAAGGGCTGGATGGCTCGACACCACAGGAGATTCTGGATCTGCCAAGCGATTTCGTGACGCGAATCATCGGGACAGAACTAGTGCGAGTCCGGAGCCAGACTGTGTATTACGTGCTCACGCGGATAAAAAGTATTTGCAAGGTTTGGCTCGATCGGCAGCGAATGGCCCAAGTGGCATGACCGAGGCTCGGTTGCTGGAGTGACAGGCAGAGTTGTTTTTGCGCGATTTCGTTTGCTATTCGGCCTCACCGATGTGCAAAAATTACGAAACGATGAAAATCACGACTCCTGCTATCTCGCTCCTCGCTACGATCGTGCTCACTTCCTGTGCGACCTCGGCGCCGCAACCAGCGAATTTCGGTTGCCAGGGAACCGATTCGCCAGACCATCAGCTGCGCGCATGCGTGGTTGAGGTCGGTAAGTTCCCGCCCCCTCTGAACGAATCGCGCGTCGACATCCACGACACGTCAGGAAAGGTCCTTGCATCTCGCAATTTCGGTTCGCCCAAAGGCGACCAGGGTCGCAGCGTTGTTCATTCCGCGTGGACTCCCGACTCGAACTTTTTTGTGTTCAGCACGCGCAGTTCCGGCGGACATTCGCCATGGCACTGGAACACGTATTTTTACAGCCGGAAAAAGAACACCTTCTCCTTGCTTGACGACACGATTGGCGCAGTGATTAAGCCGGATTTCACTGTAAAAGCACCGGATGTGGTGGAAGCGACTGTTCAGGGCACCTCATCAGATCCGACCGATATTAAAACAGGGCACGTCGTCACCAAGCACCTCGACGCACTGTAGCTGTGGGAAAAATCGATTTGTCACGTTTCCCGCGTGACGTTCGTCTGATTTCGTTTACCATCCCCGCTGGCGCAGATGCCGCGGAATAACGAACTCAAAAAGATTCTTCTCATTGGCTCCGGTCCAATCGTGATCGGGCAGGGCTGCGAATTTGATTATTCTGGTGTGCAGGCATGCAAGGCGCTGCGCGAAGAAGGCTACGAAGTAGTGCTGGTGAATTCGAATCCAGCCACCATCATGACAGATCCGGAGTTCGCCGATCGCACTTATGTCGAGCCGATCACGCCTGAAGTGATCGAAGCGATCATGGAACGCGAAAAACCGGACGCGATTTTACCAACTCTTGGGGGACAGACCGCACTCAATGCCGCAATGGAATTGAATCGCAACGGCGCGCTGGCGCGGCACGGCATCAAACTGATCGGCGCCAACGCGCAAGCAATCGCAAAAGGTGAAGATCGGCAATTGTTCAAGGAAGCGATGTTGCGCATAGGGCTCGAAGTGCCGCGCTCGGGCATAGCGCGTTCAATTGCGGATCTAGATCGCATCGTTGCCGAGATCGGAACATTTCCATTGATCATTCGTCCAGCATTCACTCTGGGCGGCACTGGTGGCGGAATTGCTTACAACCGCGAAGAACTCGATGAGATCGCTGCGCGTGGCCTGGATCTTTCGCCAGTGCGCGAAGTGTTGATTGAAGAATCGCTCGTCGGCTGGAAAGAGTTCGAGATGGAAGTCATGCGCGATCGAATGGATAACTGCGTCGTCGTTTGTTCCATCGAGAATTTCGATCCGATGGGTGTGCACACCGGCGACTCCATCACTGTCGCGCCCGTTCAAACGCTTACTGACAAGGAATATCAAATGATGCGCGATGCCGCGTTCGCGGTGATCCGCGAGATTGGCGTCGAGACCGGTGGATCGAACATTCAGTTCGCCGTTCATCCTGAAACGGGGCGCATGGTCGTCATTGAGATGAATCCCCGCGTGTCGCGCTCCAGTGCGTTGGCATCGAAAGCGACGGGTTTCCCAATTGCGAAAATCGCAGCGAAACTCGCAGTCGGTTACAGCCTCGACGAAATCAAAAACGATATCACGCGCGAAACGCCAGCCTGCTTCGAGCCCACCATTGATTACTGCGTGGTCAAAGTGCCGCGGTTCACGTTTGAAAAATTTCCGCAAGCAGATGCGACGCTCACGACGCGGATGAAAAGTGTCGGTGAAGCGATGGCGATTGGACGCACGTTTAAAGAAGCGCTCCAAAAGGCGCTGCGCAGCCTGGAGATCAAACGCTTCGGGTTGTTAGGCGACGGAGCGGACAAGCATGTCGATCTCGAAACGCTCCGGCTGAAGCTGGCGATCCCAAATGCCGAGCGAATCTTCTACATCGCACAGGCGTTCCAAAAAGGCGCGTCGATCGATGAAATCTACGAGCTTACGAAGATCGACAGGTGGTTTCTTCGAAACATCGCTGAGATCGTTGCTGAAACAGAATGTTTGAAGACAAAGACATTCCTGCGTGCGAAAAAATTCGGTTTTTCAGACCGACAGTTGGCATTCGCACGAGGCGCTTCAGAAAACGGGATTCGACACGAAAGGAAAGCTGAAGCGGTCGCACCGACATATCGCCTCGTGGATACTTGTGCGGCCGAGTTTGAAGCTTACACGCCGTATTATTATTCGACGTACGGCGACGAGAACGAGCGGCGTGCTGGCGACAAACGCAAGATCATGATCCTGGGTGGCGGCCCGAACCGGATCGGCCAGGGCATTGAATTCGATTACTGCTGCGTGCACGCCGCGTTTGCCCTGCGCGAGCTCGGGTTCGAGACGATCATGGTGAATTCGAATCCGGAAACGGTTTCCACCGATTACGACACAAGCGACAAGCTTTATTTTGAGCCGCTCACCCTCGAGGACGTGCTCAACATTTACGATCAGGAACAACCAGAGGGCGTGGTTGTCCAGTTTGGGGGCCAGACACCGCTGAATCTCGCCAGTGGATTGAAAGCGGCAGGTGTCCCTATTCTTGGGACGCAAACCGAAAGCATCGAGACCGCGGAAGACCGAAAGTTATTCGCAGCGATGCTGGACAAACTTGGCCTGCGTCAAACTCCCAATGGATCGGCCACAAGCACCAAGGAAGCCGTGGGCATAGCGAAGAAAATCGGCTATCCCGTACTCGTCAGGCCAAGCTTTGTTCTGGGCGGACGTGCGATGGAGCTCGTGTATAACGAGACGGATCTCAAACGTTACATGACCAATGCGATTGAAGTAACGCCCGATCGGCCCGTGCTCATCGATCGATTTCTCGAGGACGCCATTGAGGTCGATGTCGATTGCATTTCCGACGGCGAAACGACAGTCATCGGTGCAATCATGGAGCACATCGAAGAAGCAGGCATCCACAGCGGTGACAGCGCATGCGTGGTACCGACCTTCTCGTTATCGCAAGAAGTCCTGGATGAAATTTCGTCCGCGACAAAAGCAATGGCGCGGGAACTTAGCGTGCGCGGTCTGATGAACGTGCAATTCGCCGTGAAAGATGACGAAGTTTACGTGCTCGAAGTGAATCCGCGCGCTTCGCGTACTGTGCCGTTCGTCAGCAAGGCGATCGGTGTACCCCTGGCGAAACTGGCCGCCAAAGTGATGACGGGAATGTCATTAGGCGAACTCGGATTCACCAGAGAAATCGTGCCGAAACATTTCTCGGTGAAAGAAGCGGTGTTTCCATTTTTGCGTTACGAGGGTTTGGATATTTCGCTCGGGCCGGAAATGAAATCGACCGGTGAAGTAATGGGAATCGACGTCGATCTTGGTCTCGCGTATGCGAAATCGCAGATGGCTGCGCCGCCTCCTTTACCAAAAGGCGGAAGAGTGTTTGTCAGCGTCAAAGATGCCGACAAGGAGGCGATCATTCCCGTAGCGCGCGAATTTCTCAAACTTGGTTTTGAAATTGTTTCCACCAGCGGCACGGCGGAAGCGCTCACCAAAGCGAAAATCAAAGTGACCAAGGTTTTCAAGATTCACGAGGGTCGTCCAAACGTGCTCGACCGGATTAAGAATGGTGACATCAATTTCATCATCAACACGCCAAGCGGAAAAATTCCGCGCGAACACGAAGTGGTCATTCGCAACGCTGCGTTAGCGGCAAAAATTCCGATTATGACGACCGTCCGCGCCGCGCTAGCCAGTGCAAATGGCATCCGATCGCTGCAAAACCGAAAAGTTCAGGTGCGGACTTTGCAGGAATATCATAAATGAATGAGGAACTCCGAATGTCGAATACCGAAGTAAGTCCCAATGATTGAAATCCGAAATTGTTTGCGGCTATTGAGGGCGCGAATTCGTCATTTGAGTTTTCGTCATTCCTTCGGGATTCGGTTATCGTTATTCGTCATTTCTGATTTATGAAAACACTGATCTTATCGATTGCAGTAATAGCCTCGACGGTTTTTGCCACAGACGAGAAGAAGGAGAGCACCCCTGCGAATTCGCCCAGCGAAGTCGCCGTGATCAAGACGAGCGAAGGCGACATGGTCGTGCAGTTTTGGACTGATGCCGCAGGAAACACGATCGATAATTTTAAAAAGCTCGCGCGCCAGGGTTTTTATGACGGGACGACTTTCCACCGGATCGTAAAAGGCTTCATGATCCAAGGCGGCGATCCGAATTCAAAAGACCCGGCCAAAGAGGATAGCTACGGGCAAGGCGGTCCCGGTTACAGCGTCAAGGCCGAGTTCAACAATCACAGCCACGATCGCGGTGTGATTTCGATGGCGCGCGGACCGGATCCGGACTCTGCAGGTTCGCAATTCTTCATTTGTCTCGCACCAGTGCATCGGCTCGACCATCAATACACGACCTTCGGTAAACTGATCAAGGGTCAGGATGTGCTGGAAAAAATCGGGGACATTGAGGTGACCAGGAACAGCATGGGCGAACCCAGCAAGCCGACGAAACGTGTGGTGATCGAGAGCATTAAAATCGTTCCCGCTGATTCGGTGAAATAGCGACTAGTCACGTTCTTGTCATTCCGAACGAAGTCGAGGAATCTCTTGCTGTTTTCAGAGAATCGAGAGATGTCTCGACTCCGCTCGACATGACAAAGATTGCATTAATCCAGATGCGCTGTGGCGCGGAGCCGCAGATCAATCTCGATCGCGCGATCGAGTTTGTTCGCGATGCAGGACGACAAGGTGCAGAGATTGTCTGCCTGCCGGAGCTCTTTCGGTCACAATATTTTTGCCAGACAGAGGATCATAAGAACTTCGATTTGGCAGAGGAAGTGCCGGGAAAATCAACTGAGGCACTGGCAGAAGTCGCAAGACAAACCGGGACAATAATCATTGCCTCGCTTTTTGAGAGACGTAGCGCCGGCCTGTATCACAACACCGCGGCAATTATCGATGCCGATGGAAAATTACTCGGCAAATATCGCAAAATGCATATTCCCGATGACCCGCTATATCACGAAAAGTTTTACTTCGCGCCTGGCGATCTTGGGTTTAAGGCGTGGGAGACTGCACGCGGAAAGATCGGTGTGTGCGTTTGCTGGGATCAGTGGTATCCGGAAGCGGCGCGCCTGACCGCATTGCGCGGCGCAGAGATCATTTTTTATCCAACCGCAATCGGCTGGCATCCGAGCGAGAAGAAAGAATTTGGAAAAGCGCAACATTCCGCGTGGGAGACAATTCAGCGCGGTCACGCCATTGCCAATGGGTGCTACGTCGCGGTTGCGAACCGCGTGGGTCACGAAGCGCCGGGCGGTGGGGATGGGATTGAATTTTGGGGGCAAAGCTTCGTGTGCGGACCGGACGGCGAAATCATCGCACAGGGTTCGAGCGACCAGGAAGAGATTGTCGCGGCGGAGATCGATTGGGCTCGGGTGAACGAACACCGAACGCACTGGCCGTTTTTGCGCGATCGCAGAATCGACGCTTACGGTGAGATTAACCGACGTTTGATCGACTAGATGTTTTATGGCGTCTGACACAGACGCCGTATTGCTGTTCAGCAGGAATCCAAACGGGCTGTTCCAATTCGCTCTTTGTGCTAATACCACCGGGATGACCGAGAGCGTCGCTCAATCGAGGCGTAGGCCGTGGTATTGCCCTTCGCTCACGGCGCAAATCGTGATCGGGCTCGTTGTCGGCGGCGTGATTGGATGGCTACGGCCCGATTGGGGCAATGCTGTTTACTTCCTGCGCGACATTTTCATTAACCTGATCAAATCGATCATCGCGCCGTTGGTGTTCTCGACCATCGTAGTCGGAATCGCGGGCGCGGGGGCGCTTCGCAAGGTAGGGCGCATGGGAATCAAGGCGCTCATCTACTTCGAGATCGTGACCACGGCCGCGCTCGTGATCGGACTGGCAGTTGTTAATTTCACAAAACCCGGTGCCGGCGTGACTCTCGCCGCTACGAACACTGACATTCTCAAGACTATCGGCCAAACTCATCCGCAGAGTTTCGTAGAAACCATCGTGCACGTTTTTCCCGCGAGCGTGATCGACGCCATGGTGCGTGGCGATGTTTTACAGATTGTCGCGTTCAGCGTGCTTTTCGCGCTCGCGGTGTCAGCCGTTGGCGAAAAAGGCAGACCGATCATTCGCGCAATGGACAGTCTTTCGCAGATCATGTTCAAGTTCACGAATTACGTGATGCTGTTTGCACCGATCGGCGTGGGAGCGGCGATGGCACACACGATTGGCACGCAAGGGCCAGCTGTGCTGTTAAACCTCGGGAAATTGATTGGCTCGCTCTATCTGGCTCTCGTGATTTTTATCGTCTTAATTTTCGGACTGGTGATTCGGATCGCCCGGATTCCACTCAAGCAATTTCTACGTGCGGTGCGCGAACCTGCGGCTCTCGCATTTGCGACGACAAGCAGCGAATCGGCCCTACCGAAAGCAATGGAATCGATGGAGCGTTTCGGCGTGCCGCCGCACATCGTCGGGTTCGTGATGCCGACAGGGTACTCGTTCAACCTTACCGGATCGACGTTGTACCTTGCGATGGCGTCGGTATTCGTGGCTCAAGCAACCGAAACCACCATGGGGTGGCACATGTCGTTAGGTCAACAAATCACAATGATGTTGACCTTGATGCTGACTTCAAAAGGAGTAGCCGGAGTACCGCGGGCCTCACTCGTCATTCTTCTAGGGACACTGGGCTCGTTCGTACCCGCAGGATTGGGGCCGATCGGTGTCGCCATTATTTTCGGGGTCGATGAGCTAATGGACATGGGCCGCACGTGCGTGAACGTGATTGGCAATTGTCTGGCTACGGTGGTCGTCGCACGTTGGGAAGGCGAATTCGATAACAGACGTGCGCGCGTGTTCGGGACACCTGGCGAAGCTGACCTTGATTTAAAGCGCGGCGACATTGCTTTTGCAGATGCAGTGGCTCATAGCGAGTGAGACTTAGCCGCACTAGGTAGCAGTTCTCTCCTAGGCGGATACCCTATCGAAAATAGGGTTGACCAATCGCAATTCGATCAGACCTTCCCCAACTTCCTAACACATACACATACATACATGAAAAAAATACTCGTAACACTGCTGATATTTTCCGCTATTGGCTTGAGCGTTGTCGCCTTTGCTGTAGGCGGCTCGTCTCGAGCGAATACAGACGGTAATAACCGCGACCGCCGTTCCAACATCGATAGGTCGAGTGCCATTGTGCAACTCCAAGGCGATCCAATAAGTACCAATCGCACCACAAAGCCGGCCCACGGCAGAAAAATTAATTTCACGAGCAATGCCGTGAGATCGTATCGGGCCCAGTTGAACGCTCAACGGAACCAATTCAAGCAGTGGCTGCACGCGAATGCGCCTAGAGCACGGGTTACGAGTGAGTACGATATTTCTCTTAACGCGGTGGCAGTCCAACTCAATGGGACGCCGCTGGCGACAATCAAAACCGCACCGATGGTGCTGAGCGCTGAATACAACACGCTCTACTATCCCAATCTGAGCCAGAGCTACAAAATCATTAACGCGATGGGTGCTTGGAATGCCGCAGGCGGCAGATCAAATGCAGGAACAGGAATTAAAATTGGAGATATCGATTCAGGCATCCTGGAGACGCATCCCTTCTTCGATCCAACTGGTTTTAGTTATCCTGCCGGCTTCCCGAAATGCGATGCCGCAGATAGCAATTCGCATCACCAAGATCAAGACTGCAAGTACGTCACGCCAAAAGTGATTGTGGCTAAGGTGTTCTACAACAAGGCTGGCAACCAGGGATCCGATGCGCACGCGGTCGAGGGACACGGCACTCATACCGCAGGAATCGCCGCCGGCGTGACCGGGAAGACTGCCGTCGTGAATGGCGTCAACGTCAATGACATGTCGGGAATCGCACCGGGTGCATGGCTCGGGAACTACAATGTCTTCCCCGATCTGGTTAACGAGAGCAAACACGGGGCGCGCAGCGAGGACATCCTGAACGCGGTTGACGCCGCGATCGAAGACGGTATGGACGTTCTCAATCTATCGTTAGGCGGCGGTTACCATGGCAACAACGATCTGCTGGCGATAGGGCTGGACAACGCAGTGGAAGGAGGCGTAGTCGTAGCCGTCGCCGCTGGTAATAGCGGCCCTGGCCAAGGCACTCTCGAATCCCCGGGTCGTGCACGCAATGTTATCACCGTCGGTGCGAGCACAAACCAACATTTCGTCGGCCAGCCTTTGACTTATCCGGCGGGTGGTGCAACCACGATCGGTGCCGCAGTTGGTGATTTCGATCCGCTACCTACGGCCTCTTATGATCTGTTCGACACGCAATCCAACGGTTGCGCCAGCGTCGATCCGGGCGCTGCCACCAAGCTGGCCCTCATCGATCGCGGGACGTGTACGTTTAGCCAGAAAGTAGCCAACGCGAAGGCGGCAGGGGCGGTTGGCGTTGTGATCATCAACAATGTCGCTGGAGATCCCACTGCAATGGCCAGAACGGCAGGGTTCGATGACGATCTGCCTGCCGTCATGATTGGAAAAAATGAAGGTGCAGCCCTGCGCGCGTCTGCAGCAACGACTGCTTCGGCGGTCGCCACTTTCCAGGAATTCATTACTGAGGCGAACAGAGACATCCTTGCCGGCTTCAGCAGTCAGGGTCCGACGAACGTCGATTTCGCGGCCAAACCCGACCTGACCTCGGTTGGTGTGAACGTGCTTAGCTCCTGTGTTGACACTGATCCTATCGATTGTGGTGAGGCACCGTGGGCGTTCCTGAGCGGTACCTCAATGTCAACGCCCCACATTGCGGGCTCAGCTGCTGTGCTCTTGCAATTGCATCCGACCTGGACACCTGCGCAAATCAAGTCTGCGCTCGTGAACCGCGCCGATTTGGTCGTTAAGGATGCCGCAACCGGGTTGCATGATGTCGGGCCGATAGCGCAAGGTGCGGGGCGTGAGAATCTCTCAGTAGCCGCGGACGCAACAACGTGGATGGATCCGGTTTCGGCGAGCTTCGGCCGTGTAACGGTTGGTCGTCCCACTTCGTTTGTGATTACACTAAACAACCCGACCGGCAGTGATCAGACGTTCAGCGTTTCTACGACAAAGTTTACGCCGGATACCTTCGGCGGCACGGTGCCTTCGATCTACAATGGCGGAACCTTAAGCCCAGGTGATCCTGCGATCACTGTCCCAAGCAACATAACGGTACCCGCCAACGGATCGACCACGTTGACGGTAACTGTCAGTGCGCCTCAGAGCGCGATAGTGGAGGGTTGGGTCAATCTTGATGGTGCTGGTGATAACGACCTGCACCTCTCCTACTACGCCCAAGTCGTTCCATAAAGATCGCAACGACTAAGTAGTTCCAGCAAACAGGGACGCGGGTGACCGGGTCCCTGTTTTTTTTGGCCGGATACCAGGCCATCGACAAATCCGCGGGGTTTCGTCTAAGCTGCGCTGATGATCGCAGTTTTTCATCTATTCCAAGCAACTTACCTGATGCAAATCTTTGCCTCGGCTTTTCTGGCGATTCTGTTCCTGCAATCAGGAATCGATAAAATCGTCGATCACCGTGGAAATTTTGAATGGCTAAAGGGACATTTCGCGAAAAGCCCGCTTGCTGGCACCGTTCCGGCGCTGCTGATCTGCATCACGATTCTTGAAGTCGCGGCCGGCGCCCTGAGCGCCTTGGGCTGCGTGCTGCTATTGGTTTCCAAAAATCCAACGATCGCCTTCTACGGCGCTATTTTATCCGCTGCAGCTACAACCGCGCTGTTTTTCGGGCAACGAATCGCAAAAGATTATGCGGGTGCGGCGGTGCTTGTCCCCTACTTCCTGCTTACGCTGGTTGCGATTTATCTGCTCGCACAACCGTAATTTGATGACCTGCGACAAGTAGCATGTCTCAAATTCATAGTCAGTTTTTAAGAACTGAATATCGATGTCGTGTTTTCCAGCGATTTCTGCAGGAGAAAAATATGCTCTGTGCTTTGCTGAAGCCTCGGCGGTTCCTACCTAGGATGCCTGTACAATTTGCACATGACACGGATCAACTTAATCTCCCGGAAGCCGGAAAGACCACATGCGGCCTTTTGCTCTCCAAGGTATAAGGAGAAGCAGTTCGGCTAAGATCCAAATTTCCGAGCTAAAACATCGCAACCCTGACTTGCTTTTGCGTTCTTACTTTTGCGGCGAGTCAAGAGCGGGTCCTTGCATTTTCTGCAGGTGTTCGATGGCTTTTGTTAACTCCTCGACCCGCGTCAGCAAGCGCGATTCACGCCCATACATGACCTGAAGGAACCGGTTGCGTTCCTCAAAGGCAAGTTTTAGCTCCTGCACGTCCTCTACCGAGAGAGTATGGCCCGCTTGGAAATGCTTGGGTGGGCCCGGTAGCACATATCTCGTCCAGTGTTTGGGAGCGATTTCTTCTGCTGGCCGATCTTTCGTATACATGTAAATGGTAAAAGACTTGCGTGATAACTCACGGCCGTCAGGGGCTTCAATCGTCGGAAACCCGTGCCAGGAATGCTCGTTTGTTTCAAAAAGGATACAGTGATTAAACAGCGGCGGATAAGAAACAATCTCGTCGTTTTCAAAGTCCCATGGATCGGTGTGAAGCTCTAGATTTCCACCCCACTCCTCGTTCCAGTTCTTATTCAGATAAATAATAGCGTTGAACCGACGGTGGTATCCAGTTGCGTGGTGTAGGTTGAAATCAACGTGCGCAAGCATTCCTTGACCCGATAGATTATCGTGAGTTCCGCCGCCGTGATACCCGGGATCATAAAGCAGATTCTGGATCCCGGTAACGCGCTCCATAACGCTGGCAAACTCAGGCGATGAAACGTAGTCGTCTACTAAACGATAGGTCGGCCCGATTGATCGAACGTCGTGACAGGCAAATTTGCGGCATTTCTCTCCAACTTCGCCCCGCATTTGGCTCTCAAGCGGCACGGGGAATTCCTGGAGCATCGCATCGGCAATAGCTGGATCAAAAAAAGGCGTGATCAGTACGTGTCGAAACGGTTTGGCAGAGTCAAATTTCTGGCGATAAAAGTCCGCTTTGTCTGTTACGTCACTGGCTAGAATTTGCATGTGTGTGCGCAAGGTTTGCACTGCACAATCAGATCGAAAGATTCCCGATGTCAACCGGTCGCAGCAATTCTTGCTTCCGACCTCACCCCCATATATTCGTGGGGCGCACGAAAAGAGTTCGAATGCGCCTGGTAGTATGGACACAATATTCACGAATCCCAGATCGTCATTGGTGAGATTATTTGCTGGGTATCTGGTCAAGATGATCAAAATGAAAGACAGAACGCCTCGTCCTTTTGGAACTTATTATGAATTTGGGACGGGATGGGGCGGAACATTGGCGGCATTCATGCTCGCGGCCGAGCAGGTCGCATCCACACACGGTCTTACTGCTGAGGACTTTCGCGCATTTGCGTTTGATACTTTCGAAGGGCTCCCGCCAACCGCTCATCCTGCCGATCGACACGCTGCCTGGTGCCAGGGTGCCATGGCCACCACTGTCGACGTCATCCGCGAAAAAATCGAGACGCATCCGTTCGCAAAACGCGTGCCTGTTCAATACATTAAAGGCACCTTCGAAGAGTCGTTGACCGACGCCTTAATCGAACAACTGAGATCTTTTCCTCCCGCACTCGTGACGATTGATGTTGATTATTACACCTCTACGTTGGAGTCGCTCTCTTGGCTTGATCGTTTTATTGCTTCGGGAGCATTGATTTACTTCGATGATATCTGGGCATTTCACGGCCATCCAGAGTATGGCCAGATTCGCGCGATGCGGGAGTTTCACTCGCACAACACTAATGGCCTTCTGATTCCATTCGACACATACGGAGAGGCGGGGAAGTGTTTCATCTATTGTCGGAAAGCTTTTGAATATTAAAGGCCTTTGTCCGTCGCCAAAACAGCACGTCATGTTCTCTTTGGCTCGTGAAAAGCGGACGCTGAAACACGGCAGCGGCGCAAACCATCAGCATGTTTATGGCAAGATCCATATCGCGTCCCGCTAACCCCCCCCGTTTAGGACGCCATGAAAAGAACCTTTTCCATACAGCCCAGGCTACTGCGTTGATGAACTGACGTGATTTGGCATCCGCCTGCATCGATGTTAAACCGGTGACAGGGCCCGAATGTAATGACTAACACAAGGCCGCGTGACGCTATTGCTTTAGATAGCTTTGTTCTGCTCGCACTGGTTATTACGTTTGCGCTGCGCTATGCGCCATTTTTAACATCGCACCTGCTGTTTGGGCCGTTTCTGGACAATGTTCACATATATGGGCCCATATTTGCTGAGGTTTCGCGGCTGTCACTGTCTGGCACGGTTCCATACTACCTGCCAGACATTGGCACGGGTTTTCCTGTGTTCGAAAGTCCCCACTTTTCGATTCTCTATCCGTTTTATTTTTTTGGGCTGATCAATTATGGCGGCCCCTTAGCCTCGCTTTATACGCTCACGCATCTAACGTTGTTTCACCTTTTTCTTTTCTACATCAACCTTTATGTCTTGTTGCGATGTGCGACGGTTCCGCCTTGGGCCGCGTACGTTGGCGCGTCTGTCGGGATGCTGGCGCGGAATACGGAATTGTACGCAAGCTGGATCACCGTCGCAGCCAGCTATGCCTGGCTGCCGATGCTGCTTGCAGGTGCGGTTTTGTTATTGCGATTTCCCGGGAAGGCCCGTGGGGTACTTACCTTCTCGATTGCGGCAGCCTTGCTGACGCTCGCTAGTCCGTCACAGTCTGTAATTCACGCCGCCCTGTGTTGTCTGGTGCTGTTTGCTGCAGGCATTGGGCGATTTTGTGTTCAACGACGCTTTGCAGACATCTCGCGCGTAGCATGGTCGCTATTGGTGTGCAGTGGAATCGCATTCGGACTGGCTGGCGTTGCGATCTTGCCAACGTACCTCGCGATCGGCGAAATGATCCGACATGTTGGCGCCAGCGCAGCAGTGATCGGGCACGAACACATTCCATGGAAAAGTTTCAATCTTTCTCAACTTACCTTAAGCCAGGCATCGGGTATTTTGATCAGACCAACCTGGGTGCAAATCGTCGGCAGTCCATATGTCGGCCCGCTTGGCGCCATCGGAACGCTGCTGACTGGCATTTACTTTCGTCGCCTAGACAGTTTTCTCCGCGCCCTGGCGATTGCTTTCGGAGTGATCGGCTTCTATGGATTGCTTTCCGGCTTTGGAACCAACCTGGGGCTTGCGTATATAAACTTCCATCTTCCTTTCATTAACAGGATTCGGGAAGCTGGTCGGCATCTTGTCCTGTTTGTGATTGCCGTTTCGTTCCTAAGCGGTATTGGGTATTGCCTCCTCGCGCAATGCCTCGAACAATACAAGGAGCGCCGGAATGCGCGCCCGCTTGTTGCAGCTGCGGTGTTAACCGTGATTTTTATTGGGATCATTCTGTGGGAACTGATCTGGAATAATCGAGGCCGAAGTCTAACTGGCTTTTGGATGCTAGCGCTGGGACCAACACTGTTTGTGCTAGCACGTATCAGCAATTTATCTCGCTACAAAAACGTAGTATTAGCTGCACTACTGGTTTCAATGACCGCAATGGTCATTCCGGTAAGAGGAATTTCACTCTCTCAGTCGGAGTTCAGCAAGCCAATCAATCTACTTAGTCATCGAGTATTGCAGCGCGTTGCCAGCGAGAGCGATCGCGATTACCGGGTAGATTACCGCGACGCGGCCTTTGACAATAAGTTTTGGGCGATGAACGGCAGTTACTATGGAATCAAAAGCTTCTATAACCAACTCACCCCGCAGCCGTATGCGCAATTTCGCTTTATGCTCTTGGCGAGCGTTCCGCATTTGCGCGCGATGATGGGGGGCCGTTATGTCTTATGCGGTCCTGATAATTTCCCGCTCGATCCCAATGTAAAACAGATATCGGAGATCGAAGGCTACCGCCTGTACGAAAATCCCAGTGCGATGGGGCGCCTCACCCTTGTGCATCAGGTTGCAGGTGTTACCAAAGACGAGACTCAATTCACAGACGTTGTCAGTAAAGGCTTTGATTACTTTTCTACAGCTTATGTGCCCGCGAGCGACTTCGAGGCCGTCAGCAGCTTTTTGCGAAGCTTCCAGAGCTTGGCGCAATCCGGAGACCGCATCGTAAAGATAGTCGATGAACCCAATCGGAGTTATTCGACAGTCGCGTCTGCTTCGTCTTCGCTTTTGATTTTGAACGAGTGGTTCACGCCGGCTTGGAAGGTCCGAGTGAACGGTAAAAAGCAACCCATCTTACGGATAAACCAGTGGCAGACTGGAGTGCTTCTATTCGCTGGCAAGAACGGTGTCGAATTCGAGTACCGCCCTGCGCTGTTCCGAATCTTGATGGTATTGAATCGAATCACGATTTTATTGCTTCTGCTTTTTGTGGCGCTCAAGCTTCTCCGAAGGCACCCGTTACGTATCGTTAGACCTCGCTCAGCGTGATGTGGGCTAGTCGGAGCCGAGCTACAAATAAACCGTGCATACAGTTAGACTCAATTAAGTCAGCTGCAATTTCGCGACGACCACATGATCTTCCCGTAACTCCAGCGCAAGTGAAGGGGGCACAAACAGAACTGGCGTATCGAAACGTCATTGTGGATGCGATTTGCATAACGGTTCTCATCGCCTACTTCCTTTACTTCGCGCTGCCAGCAGTAGGCGGACACTTCGCCCAGGACATAATACCTGAGTTGTACAGATATTGGCATTACGGACCGCTTAAATGGTTATGGGCAAACATATGCTTCTGGAGGCATACCATATTCTTTTTTCGGCCAGCCGGCGTGTTGTACTGCGGCGTGCTTTATGATTGTTTCGGCCTAAATCCGCGTCCCTATCATATCGCGCAGATCAGCATCCTTGCCGCATCGATTCCAATGCTCTTTTATCTCATCCGGTCCTTATCCTCTTCGCGTTCTGTCGCGTTTCTGGCCGTCCTTGCTTTTTGTTATCACGTGAACCTGATGAGCGTGATTTTTGTCGATTCGTTTAGTTATGACGTATTGTGTGGTTTTTTCTATTTTGCGGCGCTCACATACTATGTCCATATCAGAGAGCGACACGTTCAACTGCGTCCCTTTCAATTGATTGCATTTTTAGCGTTATATATCTGCGCACTGAATTTTAAGGAGACAGCGGTCACGCTTCCGGTCATCGTTCTGATTTACGAAGTCCTGAGATCTCCATGGTGGGGCGATTGGAGGCAATTTATCGGGTGGGCGCGCTCTTTTGCGACTCCAGCTCTAATCGCGGGCCTGATCACGGCGCTTTATATCTACGGCAGGACCCAAGGTCCGACATCGCTGGCCACAGCGGGCCCATACCAGCCACGTTATTCCTGGAGTAATTTTCTTAAATCCAACGCATACTTTGTCAGCCAAATCTCCTACGGGTTTGCGGTCTCGGAGAAGGCACTCCTCGCATTGTGGGCGCTTGTCTTTATTTATGCCTTCTTGCGCCGGGATCGCATGCTGTGGCTCATGGCGTTCTGGGTCGTAATCGTGCCTCTGCCGTTAGCCTTCATTGTCCCGATTCGTGGCGCGGGGCGCTTATACCTTCCTTTGTTCGGATGGGCACTGATCTTCGCCAAAGTCGCATCCGATTTAATAGCGCTGCTATGCAAATGCTCGCTCCTCATAGGCCAAAGCACCCGAGTGGACGCCGCACACGGTAAGATCTCTCCACGAACCTTTAGAATTGGTGCGATCCTCACAATCGCACTTGCTTTGGGAACTTTCACCCGATGGAAAAATCAGCCGTCTCTTGTGCGCGCTTATCAAAACACGGGACAGGAGACATCTCACGTTATCGAAGCATTCCGCTCATTACATCTCCACCCGGCACCCGGGAGCACGATTCTGGTGAAGGGAAACCCGTTAATCCGCGGCCAGGGCTGGGATGTACGTTTCATACCTTTTCTAATGTGGAACGATCATTCCCTTCAAATTTGTCTGGACGGTCTAAATAAACCGACACCCCAACAGCAGGCGAAGATGGACTACGTCATTTTGCTGACCGAATTCCATGCTGAGGTCGTCCGTTCGCCGGATAATCCAAAGTCCGAGTAAAGGTCGATTGCTGACTTTAAGAAATTGTCGCTGTGTGATTCACGCCGTGCCGGAGCCAACCCGTTATTTCGTCTGGCCACTGTGTATTTCAGGAGATCCATCCACCTCTAGCGTCGCTAATTGATTGCATATGTTCTTCGTCCGCTGATCGCGCGACGAATTACTCTCAGTATTCAATGCGTCGAACACGACTTTTTGTTGTAACCAAAGTGAGTGCTTTCGCAGATAGCCGGGTTTGATTGTGGCCGGGCGCAATGGCACACCCGCTGGCGGACATGATGTGGTATTAGCGTGCTTTTGCATCGCTCAAGTTTGTGTTCGACAAAAATATAAGGGCGGGTCAGGAGAATGTTGTTTCACCGGCTGCGGCTCGCAAAGAGGTTGACATACCAGGAGGAATCGCGTCGAACACGATGCGCATCAAAGGGAACCAAACCGGAAGTGCTTACCAGACTGAGATTCATATCTAAGCCGTTGAGCATTTCGACAACTTGTTCCCAATTTTCACCTGCCTGCTTTAATCCAGCAGGCCACAATTCGAGCAATAGCTGGACACGCGGATTTTCCCGCAGCACGCGTTTGGCACCACGTAGGGCATGAAGCTCGTATCCCTGGATATCCATTTTGATCAGATCGACGCGTTCGCCCGGTGTGAAGTAATCATCCAGTGCTATGGTGTCGATTCTGATGACCAAGCGCGAGTCTTCGCCAATTGCATACGTCCGGTGATCGACATTCAATCTGTCCGAGAGATAAAGGTTGGATCTTCCGCTCTGTTCACCTACAGCGGCCTGGCGCAAACGAACGTTGGTCAAGTTCTGCGTAGCAGATTGCAGTCGCCTGAAGTTTTTCGGTGCAGGCTCGAACGAATGAACGACGCCAGTTCGACCAACACAGCGGGATAGAAACCGTGAATAAATACCGATGTTTGCGCCCGCATCCACCACAACAGCTCCTGCTACCAACGTACTTCTAAGCAGCTTCCGCTCTGCCCGGTCGGTGTAAGCCTTAAAAGCGCCATAACAAGGCCGGTATATCGGGAACGCATTCTCGTAAGCGTGATTGGCAACTCTGCGAATAAGCGAGATCGCAGGCATCAGCGTCGCGTAAGACTTAAGGTAAAAAAAGACGCACAGAGACTCGGAAGCCGACGACTTAGCGCGAGATCGATGCGAAACAAAATGCGGTACAGCGAATGTGGAATCGGCAGTCTGTGCGATATTCCGCCAGTGGCCATATACGAGATGGCGCTAAAGGGCTGAATCGAAAGAAGCGAAACCTCGAAATTCCCATTCAACCGTTTCAGCCATTCTTGTTGCCGAAGAAAAATCATCCACGGCAAGGCGATGTTCGCAGATGCTAGCGGCCCCTTAACACGTTTCAACTCCGGCTCGGAAATGTGAAACTCGACCGGTTCATGATGCAAATACTTGAATATGGGAGTTGAAATCGCTGAAAAGAAAGGTTCGGTCGCGATCACCTTGCCTCCTGATTTCAACTTCTTAGCCGCCCGGTTCAGAAAGGCGATGGGATTTTCCAGGTGATGCAATACGTTCGTCAGCGTAATAACATCAAGACTTCCGTCATTGATCGCACGCAGCTTATCGATGTCGTGACAATCAAATACCAGATCGAGGTATCCCAAATCGAGCACGTCACTAGTGATGACGTTTGGGAGAAACTGTTTTAAAGGGGACGTGCCGCTACCTATTTCGAGGATCGAGAGTGACGATGGCTCGGCAAAGCCCTTAAACTGATCACGGTATAGCTCTCGATACCAAAAGAGGAGGTTCTGATTAGCACCCAGGCGAGCCCGATTACGCAACGTAGCACGGCGGTCCTGAGTAACACAGCTTTCCACAAACGGGAGTGTTCTCATTTAACCGCCCGGATATAGAGCGAGCCGGCAAATTCCGCGATCAATGGCATACGCTCAAGGAACCCGCCAAGACCGCTGACGGGATTAACAAGAAAACCAGGTATTTTCGGGTGTAGGAAATCAAATGGATCGATTTGCACATCACGAAATCCTGCTTGTTCGAGTAAGCGGCGCAATGGCCACCGAAAGAACGCTGTCTCATCAGGCGAATCCCCGAGGTGCC
This sequence comes from Candidatus Udaeobacter sp., assembly GCA_036522635.1. Classification (GTDB taxonomy): domain Bacteria; phylum Verrucomicrobiota; class Verrucomicrobiia; order Chthoniobacterales; family UBA10450; genus Udaeobacter. The sequence continues at coordinate 32,218 of DATDFM010000131.1, forward strand.
GCTTTACCCATGGCACATTCTTTTGGATGGCAATCTGCGGATTCAGCATGTTTGGTTCTGTGAAGTAGATGCTTCCATGCTGCTTTAGCACGCGATAAATCTCGGGTAGCGCCTCCTTTATATCCAAGTGGTGTAAAACTGAACTACCCACTACCGAATCAAACACTGCGTCAGCACAACTCAGTGCGCATGCGTTCTGGATTTCGTAATGAATATTTGGCCTAGAGGAATGGGTTCTTGCGATTTCGAGAAGCTCAGGTGAGAGATCGACAGCGACAATTTCTGCTCCGGAACGAGCTAGTTCGCGTGTGAAATAGCCAGTTCCGCAGCCCAGTTCAAGGACCCTCATCTCCGGCCGCAGATGTGTGCTCAGCATGCTCACCCGGCGCGTCCAGCGTAGTTTGCCCGCATGGCCTTCCCAGTTCCAAATCTCCCCTGCTCCATGTTCGGCCAAGAAACGGCCGTGCTGGATTTCCTTCGCGATACGATCTTGCACTAGTGAATCTTACGTAACTGCGACCTTCGACATGGCACACGTTCGCCAAAAATCGGTCCGATACGTAGCGAGTTAATAACCTAATTTCAGTTTCAAAAAGCCGTGCCAACACATCTTTAACATGATCAGACCATTTCGAAATACTTTTGTCATTTTGGTGGAACCATAAATGCGTTCCTGATAATGAACCGGCAGATCGAGAATTTTGAGGTTCAGTTTTGCTGCACCGAACAGCAGTTCATAATCGCCCCAGCGATCTTCAATTCCCCAGGTTCCCAGCATGGGCTTAATGCGTTCCCAGTCGCTCCTCCAGAGCACTTTCGTCCCGCACAATGTATCTTTGACGGGTTGCCCGAGAAGGTATGTAAACGCGGCACTAAAGAATTTGTTGCCCAACATGTTAGCTGTAGTCATAGCTCCTTTGGGTACCGGGTAAACAAGCCGAGATCCGTTGACAAACTCCGCCTGCCCCGAGGCAATAACATCGATAAAGTAAGGCAGTTCCTCCGGAATAGTGGTCAGATCGGCATCCAGAATCATCAAAATATCACCTTTGGCGGCATCGAAGCCCGTCCAGACATTCCGCGACTTACATATCCCCGGTCCGCGTTCCAACCGGATATCCTTGTCCGGATAAAGCGCCTGCACCCGCAATACTTCTTCAGCGGTCCCATCGGTGGATTGATCGTCACAGAAAATAATTTCTGTCTGACGCCCAAGTTGCGGAATGCGTAGCGCGGCATCTTCGACATTGCCCTTTTCGTCTTTACACGGGACAATCACTGATACCGAAAGCTCTTCCGTGGGAACCGGGGTCGGCAATAACCTGCCGACGACAACCTGCGTCATACAAAGCCGTTTCAACAACGGCAATCG